>JACCRY010000128.1 GCA_013813265.1 Parachlamydiaceae bacterium | reverse complement strand
TTGCATCTGACGCACTTCTCTCCTCGGTCGTAGCTATAGCTACGACGTCGTCAAGAATTGCATCAGCTGCAACTTTCGCCTAACTGCTGCATTATTTCGAATTTTTTCACAGCCTCTGCGAGACGCAGCAGGCTACAAGCTACTGACCCTTTTTTAAAAGCTTATATGAACTTAACCCTAATTTAAATGCGATAGGTACTAGATTTCAATGACTATTGAGTTTAGTTCTTTGAATTCCACAATTTCTTTATATAAAATCGTTCCACTGCGTATCTATGTTATTTATTACCATATAATCTTTTTTTCTTCCTTTCGAGCTTTATGATGTATTGATTAAGGAATCTGATATTCATTAATGTGTCTTAATGAGTGGTTTCGGTTATATTCCAAAAATATTAAAGGGAGTCATTGTAATTTGGTTTTTTAGTCCTTTGAAAGAAAACCTTCATGGATCGAATAGGAAATATTTCTTTCTAGATTGATGAGTTTGCCATTACTATGAATAAGATGTTCTCCTTCTCCTAGATAATCATCAAATGGAAAATAACTATCGAGATTTTTCGCATACAAAATTGAAGGTGCATTTGTAAATTCACCATTACGATTTTGACTTCCACTTAAATAGTAAATAGTAGGCTGTCCGAAAGGTCTTTTTTCCATTTTTGCAACGACTAAAACTTGATCTTGATCATATTCGTTTGTATAATTCCACCGTGGATTGACACGAGCACCTACTGCTGTAAATTGAGTTTGATCGGGACGAGAAAATGTGAAAATAGAATTATTTGTTCCCCATGGACGTATCATTTCATCCATGAGTTCAAGCATCATTCCATTTTTAATATTACCTACATCAAAAGCGGTAAAAGAGTGATCTTTCCATAAAAATTGAGTGGTTGTGTTTCCCTTCCTGTAATCTGTGAAATCTTTTCTATTCTGAATGTGAGAAAAAGGATCATCCCAATATTTTGGTAGAGGAGGGTCGATTGGATCACCAATAGCAAGGTATTTATGACCATTGATATCAAGTTCAAAGAAGGATTCATTGAAGTTATTTTTGAAGGAGGATTCTTTTAAAATATTTACGTTTATATTTTCAGGAAGCGTGAAATTGCAAACATCGACATAAGGTGAAAATAATTTAAAAGAATGAATTCCTCTATTCTCGATTTCGGGGTTTCCCGAATGATCATAAGATAAATGGAATCGCTTGACTTCTAGTGAAATCCAATGAATGTCTTTATCTGAATTAATTTGAAAATAGGTAAGCCTATTCAGATCTTCCCCATAAATTGACGATATTAAACAAGCAATTAAAATTACAATATATTTCATGGGCAAGTCCTTTATTTTATGGTCTTACTTTAAATTTTATAATATCAAACCTTTTAAGTCAACTACTTAGCAGGTAGTTTTCTTTACAGGTGAACCACTGATATTTAGGCTACATATAATTAGTTTTCATTTACGCGATAAATTCGATTGCAATTAATTGTTTTATCCTATACTCTATCTTTTTAAGGATAGCTATAATTCTAATGGAGTGCTTTTGTGGACATACTTAATTATTTTTTTAACCCTGGAGCTTCAGAAAATAAAGTGCATTGGGCAACTGATATTGCACCCGAAAACCTGCCGCTTCCAAAACGAGAACTTGAGTGGTACGAAGAAACTGAAAAGCGTAATGAAATTAACTCAATTTTCATATCTTTAGGATGTGTGTCCGCAGGTGTTGCAATCCTAGGTGCTGTCTGCCTTACTGCTACACTGGCAACAGTTCTCGTTACTGCAACCTTTGCTTTAGCTGCAACTGCATTGCTAGTAGCTGCTGTTTATTTGGCCACTATGGAACCCAATGAATTAGATCCTGTTTATCGTTTGGAAAAACGACAGGAACTCCTTTCAAGAAGTGAAGCTCCTCACTACTCAGAACTCATTACAGCAAGACTGGGAGATATCCTTACCGAGGATGAAATTCAAACTGTACTCACTCATGAAATAAATCGAATGGACTACGATTCTTTTAAACAAAAGCATGCAATTGATGGACTTCGATTTTTAAACCAAACAAATATTGCCCTTCTTAGGCCTAACTATTTAGCATACTTAGATGACTTTATGATTGAAAGTGAAGAAGGTTTAGATGCTATTCTCAATTCTGAAGAAGCAAGAATTTTTGCTCTGAAACTGGAAGAGCTTTTTAATAAAAAATCAGAAGAAATAGTAGAGACAGAAGATCCAGAAGATGAACAAAGCAAAACCTCGTTATTTGAAACTATGGGTTCATATGCCTCTTCTGCATTTGAAGTTGCTAAAAGTTCTACTGGTCAAGCGTTTAACGGTGCAGCCAAGATGGCATTAAAAGTTGCGAAAACTGTTACGCCCAAACCTTTAGTGAATGTTGCCCAGTGTACAGCAGCAAGCTTTACGTACGCAACTCAAGGTAAATTTAACGAAAGTGTTAATGCTGCTCTTGGAGCAGTTACCTGTGCAACACTATTTGCTGTCGAACAAGAATTAAGAACAGAGAATCCTGAAGGATATCGGATAGCTAAAGATGCGAGCAAGTTTGAGAATTTTAACAATCAAGTATCGTGAGAGAGGATGTTGTCATAGTTTGCTTCAACCTACTTTAGCGATTACTAAGCTGAAAGAAGTTCACGACATCGGAATGTCCAGTTACCGGCTGCTCTATTACTAAACAGCATTGCTTAGCCTAATAACAAACGTGTGCTCCGCCTTGCCCTCAAATGAACTTCCAAATGGGTGAAAGTGCATTGTTGGAATATTTTTTTCAATATAACGTCGATTATTCGCGCTTTCATCCCGCATGATTTTAAACTTAAGCACCTTTCCAGAACGCGACAGAGTCAATTCAATATCTACTGTTCCATATTCAGGCAATTGAAGCAGCATTTTTAATCGGGTGACTAATTCATCCTGATAGCTTGCTTCAAGTGAATTCCCGTGCAATGAATCAGCTTGTGCGATTAAAGATTCACTTTTTAATTCACCAATGAGCTTTGGAGTCGTTAATGAGGCTGCAGTTTGTTCCTGTTTGATGGTGTGAGTTGGTGTGTTTGTTAACGCTTTGCTCAAGTTTTCTTTGGCTTTTTTCAGAAGTTGTTGTCGTGCGGCAGTGATCTTTGGCTGGGTAGGCTCAATGGCTTTTGGAGCAGGTTTGACATCAGGCTTTGGAACTGGCTTGGTTGTTGGGGTGGGAGTAGGGGCAGGCTTGAGAATGGCTGGCTTTGGTGTAGGAGCCGTTACTGGTTTTTGTTCAACAAGCGGTTTAGGAGGTGGCACGATAGCTACCGAGTTATTTATTAAAGCCTTTTCAGGTGTTTGCGATACAGAAGTAGCCGTGGGTGTGGACAAAGCAATGGTTTGGACTACAAGCCTTTGTTTTGCGGCTTTGTGCTTAACTTGTTGAGTCCATGCAAAGGGTGAAAAGCAACAAAGAAGCAGCAATAGGCAATGTGCCAATAGTACTGTCGCAATAATAGATGTCAAAAGTGTGTCAGTACGATTCATATGCATATCAATTGGCTATCGTAGCAAATAGTGGTTTTGCTGTAAGCAAAAAAACTGATCATATATATTGTCATGCGTAGGTCCCTTGACTGGATTGTAAGGACACTCCCTAAAGATAGACATACTTTGCGTCAGGATTTTCTTCTCGATTTTTCCGAATCTTTTCCTGTCGTTCCTTTGCCAGTTCATGATAGAGGGTCTCATGACTTTCATCCAACGCTGTAAAGGTCACTGACATTCGGGCAAGTATAGTGTTATGCTCCTTGCGCTTCTCTAGAATTTGGTGTGGAGTGCGAGAAATTAACTTATTTTGTTTAATATGTTTTTGCACATTGGGGATTGAAGCAAGGTAACGGATATTCTCAATGCAGTCCATATAACAAAAAGGCCCAGTAACAGTTGGGTGCTTATTTCTTGCCGTTGTCGTTTCTGGGTGGTCATAAGCTTTATTTACGGCTTCTAGAATCTGATTTTCTAGATTATGATAGAATTTATAGCGATCACCATGATTGTTAATGATGGTGGCTCTAGCTTTATTTTTTATTATTGGGTCGGGCTCAATGATTAAAGGAATTGAATGTTGATCACGATTTGGTACTTGTAAGACACAATGGGTCATTATTTTAGAAGGCCTCTGATTTGGATGAGCCTTGATTTCATTAGATAACTGGTCTGTGAATTCCGCGAGAGCGTCCTCTATCGTTCGATTTATCCAAGGAGAAGCATCTAGGCGCTTTGTAAAGGCAATTTTACCTTCAATGTCTTCAGCAAAGTCTGCTGCTTCTCCATTTTTCTCCATCAACCAGCTTCCTGGTTGTTCTTCCATAAGGGAACCCCAAACCAAATGATCAGTAATATCAAGTGTATAAGATTCGGTGTTTCTTATGTTACTTTTTGAAAAATCTAGTAAATGGCTTCCCATTCCCCAATAACAGCACGGATCACTCTTAAATAAATTTTCATATAAAGGTTCTACAACTGGGCAACCCTCATTAAGTATGTTTATTGCAAAATCATTAACAGCTTGAGTTTGAAGATTGCTCTCAACAAAAAGCTCTACAACTTTTCGAAAGGCCGCTGCACCACTCATAAGTCCACCAATACCAAAAAATGGCAAACCCAATAAAGTTGCGAAAGCTGTTGCACAGCAAGTAAGAAATTTTTGCGAATCTGTTAGGGTAGCAAACTCAATTCTCGCATCGCTTTGTTCTGGACTACAGGGTGAAATATATCCTAATATGCCTTGCATGCTGTTATTCCTTTAAGTTGCGTTATTATTTCGTAAGGTTAAATGATAAAAAATGTTTGTTTTTTATTAGCTCAGAGTAGGTTTGAACGCCGTTAGTAGCTAACTGTAGGTAATTATTTTCCACCGGCTTTTCGTGTTTTACAGAGATCGTTGTGATATCGTCTTCTTCTGAAGGAAGTTCTTCTACTCTGTTTGACATGTCACTAACATCATCTGTATAAAAATTAGAAGCTTGCCCTTGAAGCGTCTGATGAAGCATTGCCCTTAGAAAAAACTGTAAATCCATATCATTGCTGTCACGCAAGTTATATTCGTCTGATACATAATACGATTCTGTCGTAGAGGTAATTTCCTCTGTAGCAGAAGTTGAAGTGCTTTCAAATGAGCTGGATGTCTCGTTATCGTTATCAGTAAAAGTAGAAGAAGTTGTGTTCGCAGTTGAGCTAGAAGTACTTTCAGAACAGCTAGTTGTCTTGCTACCGGAATTTGTTGAAGAAGTTGAAGTGCTTTCAGAAGAGTTAGAAGTATTTTCAGAGAGACTATTTGTCTTGCTACCGGTACCGGTAACTTTAGAAAAAATTGAAGTGTTTTGAAAGGAATTCTTTTGAGACTTTTCTTGTTGATTAGCCTCGTGTTCTGCAACCTTTCTTTCGTCAGCTATTATATTTTGCTCTGGTAGCAACTTTTGATTATCAATATCCTTGTTTCTCTCAGTTATTGCAGCTTCTTTCCCTTCTGTTACTTGCTTTTCTTCTTTGGCATCTCCGGTTTTGGTTGAGCAATAAAATGCGATGGCAAAGAAAAAATTAACCCCAGGAATAAAAAGGGGCCAGGAACGTTCAAAATCTTTATTATTAAGGTGAGTATAGTAGCGATCTCCTTTCAAGGAATTATTTGCTTCCATGGCAGGAACATAGAGATATTTTTGTACAACTCCAATTGTCATTGTTATTGTGCTAACGAATGGAATAAAGTCACAGAAATTGTCCAATGATACACGAAAATCATCAAAAGTAAAGCTGGTGTTAAATGTTGAATTCATATTAATTAATAATCCTTATTAATTGTTTTTGTTTTTTTATAATAAATTAGCATGAAAAGATTGTTTTTCCAACCAATTAAAGCTAACGAAATGAATTAGTGTTTCCATAAACTGAAAATAGACTTACCCAATTCAATGTACCATAGGTATGCGCTCAATGTCATTGGAGCGCAAGACTGTGGCAATTTGCTGTTGTCGCATTTGTGTTTAAAGTTAGGCACCGTCTCAATCTAAGACGGTACAATCGTAATTCCAGGAAACAAATTCTTGTGTAAACATATCAACCCTTTGAGATTCTCTATACGGAACTGATAACCCTCACAGAAACGTTCTTCCCGTTCATCAAGCATTGCGCGCTTGCGCACAAGCGGAGCACGGATCAGGAGAACTGCTTCAAGCTTCTTTTTCTCATAGCCTGTAGGTGCTCCTTTGGACGCGATCAGAGAATCCTCGGCAAATGCTTCTGCATTTGACCCTAAACCTCGGTCTATGTCATCCTTACAAATTCGACTTAAAAAGTCGAAATCGCAATAGATCACGACTTCTTTGATTATATGACTATAAAAAAGCTCAATGAAGATTTTTCTCTCTTCTAAAGTTAAATCATCCCTGCTGCCAAAGAGCTCGTCGTGAATCATAGAGCTTATCAGAGCTCCCTGATCTTTAAAGTCTTTTTCAGTCGCTTTTTTGTATAGCTCTAAGAGTTCAGGTGGTATGTAGCAGCCCGTTTTTTTTGCCATTTCAAAGTCGTTTGTAAAAACTTGGTCCACAAGCGTTTTTTTAAATTGAGCTGCTTTGTTTGCATTGGAAAATTCTCCTTCTTGTCTATAAAAAGTAGAATTTTTTGCGAGTGTGATTGCAAAAAAAGCGCCTTCAAGTTCTGGGTCGCTCTGGGCATTCATTATCGTCATACAGCGATTTGTTTCTTCTCCGTTAATGACGTAAGATAACCAATCTGAAGGTGAAGTCCAACTTTTTCCTGTAGGTTTGAAATTCTGGTTGTTCACATACAACCATTTCTTCCCGTTGCTCTTACACCATCTTCCAAATCCCTTAAACTCTGGTGTTAAAGCAATATTTGAGTACTTGTCTTCTGAAGTTGGAGTCCCCATTGCAATAATCTTAACGACTTTTTCTTCACCATATTTACTGATTGTTAAGTCATGAAGGTGTTGGATCGGATTACTTTGCATAGCTGGATCAAAGTCCCGATTAAACTGACCTCTTAAGCTATTCGCTAACTGATTAGGCAATGGAGCCATAGCGGTATAGGGGACGGCTTTTATACGCTTTTGCAGAGTGTGGATATGTTGAACATGAGGATCTAATTTCTTTTCATGGCCAATCTTTTGTCCAGCAGTAGGATCATCTTCAGCCGGGTTTTGCCCTAGAGCATTAGCTCCGATCTCATTGAATAAATCAAGCGAATACTCCATAACTTCACTAAGGTCAATTTTAGTGAATAAAATCATACAGATCATTTCAAGATCCTGAAGATCTTCCACACTCTTTTTTGCTATTGCTCGTGTCAATGATTGGCGTAAATTTTTTAAGAATTTCTCGTACCCTTTTCTTAAAATTTCAAGATGCGCTTGTGTAAAATGCGATTCCTCACCTAATTCTTTTGAGATTTTAACTTTTCCTGTAAGTGTTTCAAGCTGACGATACAAAGCAATTAGCATCCCTCGTTTTGCTGGGGCGATCAATTTTTCATCATCACCTGGTAAAAATAGGCGGCTTTCCAGCAATTGAGTCATTGTCAAGTCATTCTCATCTTTCTTTTCGAGATCGGTAAAGTGTTCATCAAAGTTTTCTTTTAGACACCTTAATTGGGCTTCATATCGTAAGATTTTCCATGAGATTTCTTTTGCATTGTTGGACTGAGCAAATGTCCTTTGGAAAAAGTTTGCAGAATTAACGACTTGATTGATTTCACTTTTAGGTAACTGCACTTGCAATGTGTTTATGTCGTCTAAAATTAAATGAAGGGCTTCACTTTCAGCTATTTTATTATAGCTAGCCGCATGATTTTGTAATTTAGTGATCGTTATTTTAGCCGCTTCAAGAGCTCCTGTAAAGTTTATGACTGTTGGCATCACTTCTTTTTCCAACTGGTTGCTCAATTTGGCCGCTCGAATAAACTGATTGTAAGTATTAGATGCTGAAATGATGATTGCATTTATTGGTTCGATTTGTTCGGATAGTTCGAGTGTTTTTGCGACATTTTTTGTGCCCGTAAACCATCCCCAAATGGGACTGGGTTGTGTTGATTCCACAGCTTCAAGCGTTTTCAGTTTTGCGTCTACAACCTTCATTTCTTCCCTATAGGTTTGAAAACGTCGAGCAGGTTGTTTGTCCACAGACGTGGGATCAATCTGAAAGGCTAAATAATCGAGAATTTGTGGTGGAGTCTGCCAAGATACAATTAATCGGGATAGTGGTGTAACCATTCTAGATGGTTCGTTTTCTGGTTGATGGAGATTTTTTAGTTTCTCGGATGAAGTGACCTCAGCAATTACAATTGTTTCATTAAAATGCTCTTGCACCCCTTCTGCAAAATAGCTTTCAATGCCTATGGATAATTGGTTAGAAGTTTGAATTTCTATATTGTCCAAAGTGAAGGCACAGGTTGAGGAGCTAGTTTTGCTATTTAATTGTGCAGGTCCACTATATTCTTTAAATGTATCGGCTAATGCATTTTTTGTGAAAGCTGTGCTGCGCGAAGTGCTCAGAATGATGAATTCCAAAATGAGGATTTGAATAAGGGAGCGTAATTCATCTTTTGTACAATTGGATGACTTTGAGAGCTCAACAAGACCCTTGTCGGTAAGATCTAGCTTGACAAACGTTAAAAAATCGTTAAGGGACTTTAATTTTTGCTTAAAGATATTTATGTCACTTTTTTCATCACGCTTAGACGCACGATGCTCAATTGATCGTTTTGCCTGGGATATTGCTTGCTCCAAAATTTTTTGAACATCAGGAAGTGCATCAGGATTATGCTCATTCTTCGTCCCTATTGCAGCAAGAAGAGGGGAATTTCGATAAGTGGCTACGTACTCAGCAATGTTTTCTGAAGAAAATTTAGAAATGGAACAAAAAATGTTCATTTTGATGTTCGAAAGCAGTTGCGTAAGATTAAAATGATCATCACAAAGCTCATCGAACGCATCTAGAAATGCCTGAGTCGGGGTTAAGCTTTCATTATCTTCCTTTAATAGATCAACTAAATAGTTGCCTTCTGGTTTGTCCTCAAATGCATTTATTTCGGAATAAGTACTGTCTAATAGCTCTCTAAACTGGAAACAACAAATTTTTCGAACTTCATCAGTCTGAGCAGCTTTTCCACACATGATGATCTGAATAATTTTAGCGATCTTAAGTTTTAATTCAGGTGTATAAGCAAGAGTGGTGAGCCCGGGAAATTGTTCCTTGGCTATTTTAACAGCTTCTTTGAATTGGAAGATGGAGGAACATGTGATGGCTCCCTCATAGAATGCTGGAGGTGCTTCTTCTATAGAATCATTCGGTTTAGTAAATTTTTCAAGAAATGTTTGGTGAAGTTGTAAAGCTTTAACCTCGGCTTTTTTAACGTCGTTGATAAATAAAGTCTTAAATTCTATCAAATCGGTCTTGTCTGTACGACTCATCCTTGTCATGCAAGAGTTGATAGTCTTAACTCGGAGAGCTATTTCTTTAGGAGATAGGTCATTAAAAGATTTGGGCTTTTGACCGGGTTGACTAAGAGTAACTGGCTTGTTATCAGTAGGTGCTTTTGTCACAGGATTTGACTTTGCGTGGACTTTATTGGCAGTTTTTGTAACGGACACGGAAGTCGTAGTGGAAGTTGTGGAGGTCGTGGAAGTGCTCGATATGGCAGTTTTGGCAGCATATTGAGGGTAAGGTTTTAAAGGGGTATTTGCTTGCTTTGGGTTTAATCCGTTAATATTACTCTTTTTAGTATAGTAATTATCTGCTTTTTTTTTAATAAATTGATTTTTTTCTTTTACTTCTTGTTTTATCGGCGATTTCTTATCCAAAGAGGATGAAGTTTTGTCAGTAAATGGAGTTTTATCTTTTTTTTCTTCTTGTTTTATCGTTAATTTCTTATTCAAATTGGATGACGTTCCAGTACAAGCTTCAGGATCTTTTTTTCTAGGATTTATAGAATTTTTATTGCCTAAAGTACTAAACGGAAGCTTGAATTTTTTTTGCTTATTAGTTTTTAAAGGCGATTGAGTTGATTTATCCGTTTTGTTTTGGTTTATTGTTGTATTAGATGCTGAATTATCTTCATTTAATGTTGCTATACTGTCTGAAGTCTTCTCTTTTATTTCGCCTTTACTTGGGTCAGAATCGGAATCGGAATCAGAATCAGAAAGGGAAACTATAGGTGAAAAAGATTTAGTATCAGAATCTATATTATCTTTGTCTTCTGTTTTTTGAGTTTCAGAAGTGGAATTTGTAGGAATGATTGTTACAGTTTTATTTGATAATGTAGAGTCTGAAAATAGATTTCTTATATAGTCAAAAAGTAAATCCTCTTCTGAATAGACGGCGGAGCTCAGGCTTATAAGTGAAAACGTTACGTAGTTAACTGCCAAAAGGCCAAGAATCTCTAATGACACCAATGACGCTTCTAAGACAGATTGAAAAATTTTGGTGATGACATCACAACAATTAATTGACTCAGATTTTTTTTCTATTTTTGGATACATCCAATCAATAAACAGTGGTAACGTACGTGTTGCTGCAGAATCCATAAAAAGTTCCTTATAATTGCATTTAACAAAGCTATTTAAAAGCATTAAATATATTTTTCTAAATCATAAACATTAATTAGTATATGGGGAGTCGGAATTAATTGCAATCCCTAAGTTTAGAAAAAATACTTACAGGAAAACGTAGAAAAATTTATGGAGCGGACCGACTTTTAAAACTGGCATAAACTACATCGGGAAGACAACTCTTCCTAAAAATAGAAACGTTCCTGTGGCTTTGTCTGCGACAAAGAAAAGGAAGGGATGGTCGGCTGTAAATAGCTCCGGAGGTTTTGATAAAGACGATTTTACTTCGATGGAACCAGATGTTGCAATACCTGCTTCAGTGCCATTTTCCATCACTGATATAATGCCTTTTTGTAAGACATCAGCTAACTGTAGGTTTTGAGTGCCGTCTATTCCTGAAAAATTTGCTCTGGAGGAAAAGGGATCTGTTAGGCCCATTTCCTCTAGCAAAGGTTTAAAAGATAAAGTTGAGGTAATTTTAAATTTGGGTATAGAAAGTGTTAGGTGGGTTTTCTGAAGCCTTTTACTCAGATCAAGCAGTTTTTGACTGCTTAGCTGCCTTTCAATCGAATCCAAAGCAAAGGTTTCGTGTGGGAGAAGGATATAAAGAGAGACTTTGAGAGCTACCTCTTTAGAAGCATAGGGGAGCTCTACTATGGAAAAAAGATTTTCCTTTATGTAAGAAAAGCTTGCTGTCAGGCTCATTGTGGGGAGTGTTAATGTTTTGGATGGGGAAGGGAAAAAGGGCATCAAACGGGTTAGTGAGGAGCTAAATGGGGATTGCCATTTACCCCGCATATAAAGAGCACTTACCAGCAGGAGTCGCGTTGTGGTTGAAAGCTGATTGGTTTCTAAGAGATCGACAATCTTTCCTTGGGTTTGAATCTTGACCCATTCATTGATTTCCTTACTCGCCATTTCAGGCATTGTTTGAAAATTCACAGACTTCACATAACCCTTATAATTCTTCGTAATAGATTCCTTGAAGGCGGGGAGAATGGGGTAACCTTCCTGAATCCATAAAGAGTTAGCTATAGATAGAAAAAGATCATCTTGACCGCTACGATGCGTAGTTAAAGTTGTTGCAAGCTTCCCAGCAGCCAACTCTAAAGATTTTGGGTTTAAGGAAAAATGCAGGACTCTTGCTAACTGAGATTGTGTCATCTCTGAAGAACCAGCGTAAACCATCTGTAAGGCAGTTGAAAGGTTATAGGGAGAAAAAATGAGATTTTCATCTGTTTTTTTCAATAGAGTGAAAAGTCGATAACCAAATTGATTATTCGAAAGTACCATTAAGTCAGTGTCTGTGAGTGGTGAGGGTTCTTGCCGCCTAGTTTCAGAGAAGGATTCTATAGCTTGTAATCTTGATAAGAGAACAATGAATAGAAAGAAGAGCAAAGCTTTTTTTTTCATAATTTCTCCGAGAATAGGGCGAGTAAACAACTTACTAAATTAAATGTTGAGTGAAGCCCTATCGGAGCCCAGAGGGAACGTTGTCTTTCGTACAGATATCCTAAGTAGAGAGAAAGCACAAATAAGGGGGGCAGCAACTCTAGATTAAAGGTTCCTTGATCAGCAGTAAAGTGCAAAGCTGTAAAACAAAATGAGGCTAAGATCATTCCATTTACTTGTCCTATTTTACTAATGAACCATCTTTGTAGAATTCCCCGAAACAAAAACTCTTCGATAATAGGGGTGACGATAGCGATCGAAAGTATAAAGAAAACAAGCTGAAAAGGCTGGTTCGTGGAGGCTTTCAAAAGCGTTAGGGCTGTTTGCTCCTTTTCAGGAGCATGGAAAATTGATTGTACGATAATTCCTGTAAACTGACTTACAGTGAAAACAATGGGATAGCAGATTAGCCAACTCATAGCACCAAAGGAAAAATTAAAAAAAGGACCGTGTCCTTTTTCTAGAGATTCGGTTTCTGTAACTGACTGCAAAACTGAAGGTCGAAAAAGAAAACAAAATAGCCACGTTCCCCCAAGAGAGAGCCAAATGTTAAGGCTGCTTATCCAAATCTTTTCTTTCTCCGGAATTTCCTGAGGGATCATATGCCAATTTCCGGTCTGAACCGCATTCCATAGGTAAAGAATGACCGTCATGAGAGTAAGTTGGAGTGCAAAAAAAATCATTAAGACAGTCAAAACGTCTTTAATAGATGGCGTGTATCTATAAGGACCCTTTGAGAGTTTTCGATAAAACCCTGCTTTTCCGGCAATTCTAGTTGCCAAAAGGGAAAGCAGGGTTCCAGAACTCATAAGAACAAAGAAGTTCTCTAAATGCTCTTGAGCTAACTCCACGCGTTCTTACATTCCCTGTATGGCAGTTTCAATGCGGAACATGAGATCGCAAACTAAACGTTTATGTGCAAGTCCCCAAGGAGTTGAGGGAAAAGCCTTACTACCCCAGCAGTTTGCGTTGTAATCCATGCATTCTGCTGAAAGTGGAATTGCGTAATTACTTGTAAATATTTCCTGAAGCAGGATTCTGGGAGTTCCGGAACGAAGGTCTAAAATACGCAACCGCATTTTCATTTGCAAGACAGAGCGCCAGCTGTAAGTTTGCGGTGGAATTGGCGGATAGATTTTTCCTCTTTCGAAAGGGATAAGCGCATGTTCGATAAGCTCGAGAGCCACAACATAGTCATTTCCACAAAAACGATTGGCAAAAGAGAGGTCCTCATCAAATGCTTCGATACAGCCTTCTGTTTGCAGGTAAGCTAAAACTTCCTTTTCGGGGACTGCGTATAAATCTCCACAGCTTATTGCTTGGTAGCGCAGGGCGTTGTTGAACTCAGCTTTAATGTCCCAAGGCACGAAAGATTCTGAACTGTCGACAACAGGAAGAAAAATAATTTTAGGTTTTTCTGATCCGTCAACATGATAAGGAATGTGTTCTACGTAGCGCGGTGCGCTGATGTTGGTGGTGCATCCAAAGGTTAACAAAGACAAAAAACAGGCAAATATGAGTCGCATCATCGCAAAAGCTCCTAAGCATTTTAGGGTTAACATCGCCTACAGAATAGCAGAGTTATTTCTTAGTTCGCTATAGAATTTTTTCTTCTTTTTCTTAGTTACAAGGATCCGAGTTGTTATTTGTCAAATAATGAAGCCATTTCTGTGATTTCACATGTCCAGTTCGCCCACATAGGTGATACTTTGATTCACCAACATGGGTAACACTTTATATCAACAGCAAAGCCTTATGGACGTCTTGCTCTTTTCTTGCCTTACAAGCTCTAAGAAAAATTCATTTCAATGATCTTTGCGTTCTTTGCGCCTTTTGCTGTTTCTTTGCGTTAAAAAATCAATCTAGCGCACTGCTAAGGAAAGATCAAAATCATAATCTTTCTGGCTCTCTTTCCTCTTCCTCTGCGTAATCTCAGCGTCCTCTGCGGCTTGCGGTTAAGAAAGATTTATGCAATTAACTCATCCGTGGCTTAGCGGTAACTTACCATTCCAGGAAATTCTATCGGCAAATCTCTTGTCCACTTGTCATTTGAAGTCTGAAATTCGATATTCTAAAATTTGGAATTAATAGATCTTTATTGCTCTAAATTATCCCTTATGTTTTACTAATGGTAAAATTGTAATTGAGGGTTTAATGCAATATTCCGTATATCCTATTTCTATGTCGATGTTTAACCAAAAGTTAGAGAGTTGTCAATCTGTTAAAGATATCTCAGAAAATTTTAAATTTATCGTTACAAATAACACTCCGCTCATTCTATCAGTTTTTATTAAATCTACAGGGTATCTTATTCTATCTTTTGAAGATTTAAATTTCAAAAACTGGGGTTTTTTCTTAAAAAAAATAGTTCAAATTTTTCCTGTTAATCAAGGTAATTTAGAATTAAATTGGCTTGAAAAAAATATACTCATTAAATTTAGAGAAATTTATCCTCAGTTAGCTCTTACAGGTAAAGGACCGATTGAAAAGAAGGATCCTAATTTAGAAGTAGATGTAGCATTGAGCCAGGTGTCAGATGTTTATACGATTAGTTTGGAAAAAAGGATCGAAAATGCTTTTAATATAGAAGGTGCTTATAGCGATGAAGATAAAGCAAGAATCCTTCAGTTAAATATGAATTTTTGGCATGGTTCAAAATAGGCAAAAAATGGGTAACAAATGACAATCAGAATCCTGTCTACATTCAGACCGGTTTAAAAAATATTAATATAGAAGCAGGTAAGTTTTTTAAGCGACTTTCTTAAA
>JACCRY010000099.1 GCA_013813265.1 Parachlamydiaceae bacterium | reverse complement strand
TGTTTAAACAAGCCGCTTAAATAATCTCTTAAATCCAGAAAATCATTTTTTAAAAAACCGGCCTAAAAGTGGGCAGGCTCGTGATCGCCTTATGTTACCTAATTTTGGTCATTTCTGAACCATGCCGATATTTGCGCTATTTCCAATCTCTCGATCGTTTGTATCACCGACTATTACAGCGTGTAATGTAGCGGCTTCAAGAAGTTGAGAAGATAGGCAAAATGTAAGTAGTAAACAGTAAAAAACGATAAGCCGTGATTTTTTTAATTTATGTGACATTAAAGAATCCTAAAATAAATTCAACTCGTAAAGTTCTTCCACTTTTTTTATAAAAGCATTCATCTCTGCTCGCGATGGTTCGTAATCAAGCAGATAATTCGTTTCTTCTACAAGTATCTTAATTTGATTGCTGCTTGAACTAATTAGTAATAATATGCTCTCTTCATTTTCATTATGGAATTTGAAGGCAATATAAGGAAGAAAAGGGGATCTCTTATTCATGCCAAAAACAAAATGTTTGTCGTTTAAAAGCAATTTCTGAAATTCGGTTGTAAGCTCAGTTGGAAGCATTGTTTCAGCGGACGTTGATGTATAATGTTTAGGAAGTTTCTTTGGTTCCACAGAAAAAACAATGACTGAAGCCGGGTGTTGCAATACTTCTAAAACCTCTGTTCCAATTTTTTTCTCTAACAAAGTCATGCTTGGGGTTGGTTGAACATAAAAATCTTTAAATGCTTGTAACGAAACTAACGCTAAAGCTACTGCTAAAAGTATGGATGCTTTAATTACTTTCATGATTGAGTCTCCCTGAGTCTGGTTCTGTTCTGGAATCTTTTCCTTTACACATCTTTAAGTGATGTTTTAATCGGTAATTTACTTAAAAACAGTGTAAAGTGCAAGGTAGTTATAGGTGTAATAAAGCGGTTATGATCATTTCGAAAAATTAATTTTTTTTCTTTCCACAGTTAATCCTGCATCACTCAATATTTTTGGCAACCCTTTCGCCCCCTACACAGTGCCCTGTGCCAACAGCAATGGAGAGGGGATAAGGCGTGTCTAGGAGTTTTTGGAGAAGCTTAACACTCCATTTTTCTGTAAGGTCATCCGTATAAGGCATAATTAGAGGGTGATTTAATTTTTTTAAGATTAAAAGTATTTTTTTTTCACTGCCCTCTTGCCATGCATCCGCTATTTCGTGGTATAAATAAGGCTCATGTGTCTTAATTTTCTGTTGTTCCTCAAGTGTTAATGGCTGTGAAAATGTGGATCCTATAAGTGTTGATATCGCTGACATTTGTGCTGAGATAGTACTGAGGCCTGTAATTTTGATGTTATTGGTTTCTGCATGCAGAGATAGCGCTAGGTCGGTTGCGTATTTTAATTTAGGGAAATCTAAAAAATTTTCAGTATAAAGTTCTATTTTCGCTTCCGGTCCAAATCCTATTTCTGTGATCAATTCGTTTGAGCTCTGAACAGCAGCTAACATCTGTTGATTTTGAGCCATTATTTGAGTGGCTTTATGGATAGATCCAATTAAATACGAAGTAACACCAAGAGAATTCGTAATTTCAAATAAAAATCCTTCATTATCAGTTCTGTTTTCGATGTTTTCTATCGCAATTTTAATAACCTTCTCTAAAAAAACTATTTCATGTGGTGATTTTGTCGAAGCAAATTGGTCGATTAGCTTTACGAGCTTACCTTTAAAATGTTCAGCGGTTTTTGAAGCAAGTTTTCCGGTGAACTGATAAAATGCTTCTCTTAAATAGGAGTTTTCTCCAGTGCGAATTTTCATATTGTGGTATTTCTCAGACGTTGAAATTGCTATCGCTAAAAGGGTTTTTGTGGATTCAGGCGTGTCTAACATTTTGTCTAATTGGGCAGATGAATCTAGAAAGATATGAGTGAGCTTTTTAGAGTCGCTCTCTAAATTAATTTCCTTTGAATAACTAGGAGGTAGTGGATTGAAAAAGTAGCTGTCTAAGATTGTATTATTTATTGATGATGAATTCATAAAACCCTTTTATACTTATTTTTTTATAAAACTACAATTAATTATACTATATTCGATATTTTATGTACATTATTATATAAAAAGAAGTTTTTTAATTATAATAATTAAATGGTAGTGAAGTTAAAAAGGGGAATATTGTAAATTTCATTTTGCTTTCTTCCAAGAAAATAGAAGTAGAAAATGAACTTTAAAAATCGAGACAAAATATCTCAATCATGCCATCATATTGATTGTAGTACGTGTAAACCTCTAGAAGCGGGAGTAGTAGATAGATGGATATGTTGCCTGAAGGTATCGAAATATGGCTTTTGGACTATGGCAGTTTTGCGCTTTTTTTCCTCCTAGCTTTAGGAATAATTGCCCTTCCGGTACCTGAAGAAACCCTTCTCGTATTTTCGGGATTTTTGATCAATAAAGGAACCTTTGCTGTTGCACCAACTTTACTTTCTGCATATTTTGGGAGTATTGTCGGTATTACGGTTAGTTACCTTATTGGTCACACTGGAGGCCTTTATGTTGTCAAAAAATATGGCGGGTATATCGGTCTAACTGAAGCTAAATTCAATCGTGCACATGGTTGGTTTGAAAATTATGGAAAATGGGTATTATTTGTGGGGTATTTTATTCCGGGTGTACGTCATTTTACAGGAATATTTGCCGGTGTCGCAGATTTAGAGTATCGCCATTTTGCCTTATATGCTTACTCAGGTGCCCTTTTTTGGGTCTTGCTTTTTATTTCGATCGGATATTTTTTTGGCAACTACAATCAAACCGTGTTTGAGTTTATAGAGGGAAATGTAGAAATCATATTAACTGGAAGCATACTCATTATTTTACTGCTGATTGGAATAAAGGTATTGAGAGTTAAATTGATGAAAAAGTAATGTTTTATCCTAATATGTTTACAAAATCGAAACCCTGTTGGCGTAGAGATGTGTAGCTAGATTCACCCACGATTAGGTGATCTTGAACGGGAATATTCATTAAATTACCTGCACTCACAAGCATCTTTGTGATTTCGTAGTCTTCCTTAGAAGGCGTTGGATCGCCACTTGGGTGGTTGTGCACCAAAATAAGACTTGCAGCTTTATGACGGATGGCAGGATAAAAAACTTCACGAGGATGAATAAGCGTCTCAGAAAGCGTTCCAATTGAAACGATCTCTTGTGCAATGACACATCCTTTAGTATCGAGTAAAAGAACAATGAAAATTTCCCGTTTTTCCATTGAAAGTGCTTCCTTCACTAAGTTGTAAGCGTGCACAGGATGCTCAACGCGATATTTTGGGGAAAGAACTTGCTTTGAAAGGCGAATCCCTAAATTAAAAGCCGCTTTAAGTTGTATTGCTTTGGCTGTTCCAAGCCCTTTGATTTGACAAAGTTCTGCAATTGTCGCTTCAGAAAGAGATTGAATTGAGCCAAAGCGCACTAAAATCTGATGGGCAAGTTGCAAAACAGGCTGCCCTCTTGTTCCACTTCCTAACAAAATTGCAATCAATTCTGTCGTGGAAAGCGTTTCCGCTCCAAATTGATGGAGCCGTTCCCGCGGACGTTCTTGCTCTGGCAAACTCCAAATACTATAAGAAGGAATCTCTGCAGAAGAGCTCTGGATCATGAAATTGCATAATGTTGAAGTTTATTTGCAAGCTCCACAGGCAATTCGACTTCTAGCAGAACATTATTATCTTCATAACTTTGCGAGATGACTCTTCCAACGCGTATGGCCTCGGTAACATCACCATATTGACTTTGAGGGATTTGAAGAAGAACTCTACGTCGTCTTTTACTTAATTCGAAAATAATCCTTTCCTGAAGTTCTTCAAGTCCGGTTTTATGGAGCGCAGAAATGAGTACGCATTTTGGATACTGAAGTTTTATGCGATCAATTCTTCTAATATCGTTACAGCTCTCGATTTTATTTAAAACTGTGATAATAGGCTTGTCCTCTGCATTCAGTTCCTTAAGAACTTCAAGACTCGCAGCAGCTTGTTCTTCCGCCATGGGATGGCTTATATCGATTAAATGAAGGAGGATATCAGAAAAAAGAGCTTCTTCAAGAGTACTTTTAAAGGCTGCCACAAGTAGGTGAGGCAGTTTTCGAATAAAGCCTACGGTATCGATGAGCAAAATTTCCTGATTATTTTCCAATTTAAATTTACGGGTCGTCGTATCTAATGTTGCGAACAGCTTATTTTCGACAAAAACATTGGCGTCAGTTAATGCATTCAGTAATGTCGATTTCCCAGCATTGGTATACCCAATGATTGCTAAGACCGGTATGCCGGCTTTAACACGCAAAGCACGTTGAGTTTCTCGCATTGCGCGAACTTCATCGATTTCGTGTTGAAGATGTTCGATCTCTTTTTTTAAGATGCGTCGATCGATTTCAATTTGCTTCTCGCCCTCGCCTTTTAGGTGGCCTCCACCGCCGCTCCTGCCACCCCCTGAAGTTCCACCCTGTCTTGAAAGATGAGTCCAGAGGCGCTTTAGACGTGGAGCTTGGTATTTAACTTGGGCAAGTTCTATTTGCAAGTGCGCTTCTTTCGTATGCGCCCGTTGGGCAAATACTCCGAGGATGACTTCTGTACGGTCAATAACTGGTAATTTAAAAGCTGCTTCAAGATTTCGTTGCTGACCGGGCGTAATTTCATCATCAAAAATGATCATGTCTACCTCTAGTTCATTGGCAAGCAGAACCAGTTCTTCCAGTTTTCCAGAACCTATCAGTGTCGAAGCTTCATATTTTCTCAGAAAACATCCAACTTTCCCCATCGTGGTGACCCCAAAAGTCTCCGCAAGAAGTTTTAATTCGGTTAAATGCTCCTCACACATAGCTTTGTCTGCAGTATTTTTGTAGACAGAGACTAAGAGTGCTTTTTGTTCAGGCTCTGTAGAATTATGTTCTTTCGTCGTTTTTTTTGGGGTGGGATCTATAGGCATTGGGACCTCTTTTCAGGAAAGTTCTGCATTAAAATTGAACTCTAGACCGTCATAGCCTAGTTTAATCGGATCAGGCAAATACACATTTGTTCGATCATGTTCTAGCTCATGTGCGATATGTGTAAGCCATGTTTGCTTTGCTCCTACTCTCTGAGCAAATTCGATTGCATCGTCGACTGTAAAATGTAGATGAGAGGGGGTATGGCGCAAAGCACTAAGAATAAGGATTTCAACTCCCTCGAGAGTTGAAAATATATCTGGAGAGTACTCTTTGATATCTGTTACATAAGCTAAATTGCCAAAACGAAACCCATTGACCTGCATGCCGCCCTGGCTATAGTCCATGTAGCGTATATTTAACCCTTCAAAGGGTAGTTCACCAGCACTATTCTCTATACAGTTAAGCGCTAAATCTGTTGTAAGTTTAATTCCTTTATCGCTGTATCGATCGTTGAAAATGTAGTAAAATCGAATTTTCAGCTCTTGAAGGGTCTTTGAAGAAAGAAGGCATGGCAAAGGCTTTCCACTTCTTAATGTAAAAATTCGCATTTCATCTAAGCCTGCAGTGTGGTCGTGATGTGCATGCGTTAGGATAAGTGCATCAATTTCTTTGATCTGGTGTGTTAATGCTTGAATGCGAAAATCTGGTCCGCAATCGATTAAGATCGTTTTTCCATTCACTCTGATTAACCCAGAAGGTCTTAAGCGAACATTGTAAGGGTTTATTGATTTGCAGATATTGCAGCTGCACCCGATAACCGGAATACCCATAGAGCCACCTGTTCCAAGAAAAGTAAAGCTTGCTTTTGTGTACTTCATGAGCTTTCCATTGTAAAAAGGCTTGCTGCAGTTATATCGATAGAAGGGTGATAAAAATATAGCCAGTTGGGATGGCCCTCAGCGGCTTCCATATGGAGCTCTACTCTATAGTAGTCATTTTTTTTGGAAAACTGTATGCGTTGGAATTCTTTGATTTGGGCAGATGGCTCTGACTTATTGCGTAGAAATAGTGTTAATGTTGCCGGATTTGTGTGATTAAAGGAATTCAGAATGTCATCATTAACAGGCTCTTTGCTTGTGTCTTCAGCGACAAGTAAAAAGAATTCTGTGTATGCTGGTATATTGACCTCGTATTGATTCCACTTTTTAGCATTAGAGTCCCATTCTGAATAATCAAAGGGGGCTGAAATGATGAATTTAGAAATGAGAGTTTCGGTAGATTGAGGGGATAAAAGCACGTTTTTTAGTTGATAAGTTTTCGAAGATTCATAGTAACTAACCATAATTGCAGCGACTGCAAAGGCTAAGAATATCGCTGAGGCAATAACCAGAAGTAGAGACAAGATCTGCGTTTTAGGTGAAAGTGCTGAGCTCGTTTTCATTTTAAAAAAACCATTTTGATAAATTATCACTATAGCTTAGGATTGGCTAGAAGCGCAATAGAAAGCTTTTTTTGGCTCCAAATCAATAGAAATCTAGCTATTTGTAGAGCATTCAGAAGAGGCACATATTAATGAAGAATTGGGATCATGACTAATTGCTCTCTATAATGCTATATGCAGATGAATCTTCCAACTCCTCATCTTATTGAGGGGACAAGTTTTGTAAAAATGTGTACTTCCAAAAAGAAGGGAAGCTGTCGACCTTTTGCTCATGCACATAAGCTACTAAAATTGTCAGTTCCACAAAAATAGCTCGACATTCTATGTCAAGTTAGGCGTTTTCGTAATGGTAGTTGCTGACCTTTCGCTAGCGCCCTTACGTTTTGGAGATCAATGGATATTCATTATTAATTTAAGTTATTGCGTTAAATCTAACGGGTCGGATTGCCACATTTCTAAATGTTTTATTATACCTTCTTCGCCTTCTTTATTGTAATTTCGTCCATGCTGGGTATAAGGTATGTTACACTTTCCTTTAAAACGGAATGTTTCGGACTGGAAAACAGTTTTTGAAAAAGAACCACCCCAATTGAACTGACTTTTTGGGCACTTAACAACTTTTCTTGGGCATTGTAATTCATTGCCATAATCCTTTTCCCCCATTCGTTTTCTAAATTGAGGATATCGGCCATAAACAAACTGAGCACCCAGGACATAATCAAATTTCAAAGTTCTAATATTAAAATAATTTCGAGATTCTATAAGTTGTAATGCTGTTTTTTCTATGATAGTTTCGTAATGGATTTCAGCGAGATTTTCTTTTTCTTTGTTAAAAATAAAAAAGCTATTTTCAAAATCTCCAAGCCCATTTCGATTGAAAACGTACCCATTCAAAGAAAGATACTCAAGCGTTCGTTTATCAAATAATTGCTCCCGGGGCATTGGTTCTATATCTATATCAGAAATAACGCAATATTTTGCAAGTTCTTCACTAGAGATGATCAAATGATCAGCAATAAGAGCTTTAAGCATATCAACTCTGTAGAAAAGCTGTGTGGCAGGATGGAGAGAGTGTTCTATTTCACTATCAATGTCAGGCATTTGACGAATGTCCCTCAACATTAGATTGACTTTTCTAGATTCAGAAATATTTTTCATCATCTCAAAAGTCTCTTCTAGAGCTTTCTGAGTGACGAGTGCGCTATCAAACCATATATTAATTTGAGCATTTGGGTGTACATCTGCCCATTTTGAAATGCGATAGGTGAAGCTATTTTTGATTTTATTCCAGCTTGCTAATTCTTCTTTTTCTAAAGATTTTTCTGTTTCTTCTAATTTGCGTAGTGTTTCTGGATGCTTTATGCATTCGGCGTTCTCAGAAATTTCTAATCCATCTTTGAAAATATTTTGAGCTAAATTTTGTATGCGGTCTTGAGGGTCTAGATTAACCCATAGGAAGTTTAGAGTGTACTCGCTGGTAGAAACAGGTTCAGGTGCTAATTGATAAATATGAGGATGGTTCATGAGATAAGCCAGATCATAGCAACCGGCAACCTTTTCTACATGCTGGTCAAGATCATGCTCTTTAAGCATTTCTATAACAGAGTTATTAGTGAGTAAATATTGCTTGTCTTCAACGATTTTTCTGCGTATTTCATTATACGAAGACAAGGTAAATGATGGATAATTAATGAAAACCGCATTCAATAGAAGTGGAATGTTGACAACGCTGCTGTTTTCAAATACAATATCCACGATTTCATGTGGCTTCAGATTTTCAAAAGTGATTTTAGATAAATCTTCTGAAATTTTTTGAATATCTTTATTAAAAGTACTAAAAAAAAACTTGATCTCTTTTTTAAAGTCTTCTGTTGAGGTTATCTTTTTTTCTTGAGGATTCCATCTAGGCCGACAAGGCCGACAAGGTTTTTTTGAGTTTAAATCTGTAATCGATTTTGGCAATTTAGAGCTGTCTGGTATATCAACAGTCACTTCATCTTTAAACGCAATTTGAAGAATTTTTTCGTATTCTGTAGATTGTCCTATATTATTTAGAGTGGTATAAGTTCTACCGAAGGACTGTTCACTCTTATTTTGAAGTGAAAGAGTAATTTGGTCGTCCATTATTTCTAATGATTTCATTTTATTAGTAGGCAAAGGATTCATGGCAGTCTCTTTTAAACAATTTATTTTTTTAATTAGAAAGTCTTATTGCATTGTTTGAAATTGTAGAGGTAAACTACTTATATCATTTGAGGTAATTAGTCGCAATTTATTTTTTTTGGCCATGATAGTTCATTGTGGTAAAAAATTTTTATTTTTCATGATTAGTCTATAATGTATCTGATGTGTTTCAACCAACGGACTGATTCTTTTACATTTCTTTCAATGGATATAAAAAAAATATGGAGGGGAGTGGATGAAAACCAAATGCTGAAGGGGATTGATGATAAGCGCCTGACTCAACATTACTGTCGAGTTGCGTTAACGTAGCAGAAACTGTTGACCTTTCCCTAACACCCAGGCCTCTCTAAAAATGTCAGCTCGACAAAAGTAGCTCGACATTCACTGTCGAGTTAAGCATTAACCTAACGGAAGCTGTCGATTTTGTTAAAATTACATCTGTTTTTAAAAAAAATGTTAATTTAATCAAAGCCAGAGGTTAAAATAATCTTTTTTTACTAACTAGCGCATTATTATTGAGTAGCGCACATAGGTTCCGGATCATCGTAGAGGTAGCTTTTGCTGTCACTTTCACTTGATTCAATAAAGGGTTTATTGCAAATTTTTTCGAGCAATTTTTCTGAGTAGGTCCCTTGTTTCTTTGCAAATTCAAATGACTTACTGTCTATTGCAGTAGATTTATCTACAATTTCTTCCAAAATACTTTCTGACAAATGAATTTTAATTGCTAAAATTATACTATCACAAAAAGTTTCAGGGCATTTATTCAATATTTGTGAAATTACGATTTCGTTATACCTTTCTAACGCTGAAAATAAGCTATTATCAGTAGTTGCTTCACACCTTTTTACAATTTTTAAGATGAAAGCGCTTTTAAAGTCCATTCTTATAGCTGTAGAAAGTGTAGAATCTGAGATTTTAGGTATTTTGTTAAGATAATTTTCATCTTCAATAAGATGACGGTGGTGAGGGGGTAATTCCCTACAGAGATCTTCTAGCGATCTATCCATTGCAACCTGATTTAATAAAATTGGCAAAATGCTGTCATGGTGATAATAGATAGCCGCTAAAACAGTGTGGTGTGTGACTTTATATCCGCATTCAACCAACATTTTAATTGTTTCTTCTGTCAACTCTTTTTGCCGCATCATGCTTTCAACGATATTTTCATTAACTGGGCAATGTCTGCAATGGGCTCCAGCAGCTAAAAAAATTTGAATTTCTTTATTAGTAGTTGTGGTTACAGGATTTGAGTTCTTAGAAATGGGCGCACGGTCAGCATGCTTGATGGGAAGTTTTTCTGAATAAGAGTGCCAAGCTTCTTCTAAAATAGATGTGTTCATGTAAGGCCAACGCGGCTTTTCACAAGGCTTCGAAAGAATATTATCTACATAGATTTTAGTGTCCATGATGGTCTTATATTGAATACGATTAGGAAAATTTTCTGGCATCGTTTTGAAAAAGAAATCGCAATGTTTTTTATAGTGCTTGATGACTTGAGAGAAACTCGATAGACTTGGATCAACAGGAATTTTTAGTTCACGCAACATATAATCAAAAAAGAATTCATGGATCGTTTTATCGATCATGCACTGCGATCTATCAAGAGGAAAATGAAAAACTTTTTCGAGGACTTCATATGGTAAATTGGAAATATAATTCATTTGATCCAAGTATTAACCTCATTGAGAAATATGTTAGAAATTGAATGTAGCATAGATCATAAGTAAAAAAATAAAAAGGGGATGTTCTATAGTTGACGGGCTCCATGGAGGATTAACGGTTTTTTATGACCGTTTATCAGCCACTCTTGCAGTTTTCGGTAGTATTGTCTTTTCATACTTGTAATTATCATCATTTTTGACGGAAATTGCAAGTAAAAAATGTTATTTAGGCATACTAAATAGAAATGTTGGAAAAAACATAAACCTTTAGTGTTGCAAGTTTTTAAAAAATTATGAAGGATTGTTAACTCTGTATGTCGACCATTCATTAGCACATACAAGTTTAAAAATCTCTGCTCTACTAAGACAGCTCGCCATTATATGTCGACTTAAGCGCAAACCTAAAGGAAGCTGTCGACTTTTCGCTACACCCCTACGATTCTATTCAGCTCTAAGTAGATCGAGATTCAATGTCGAGTTAGGCGTTAACCTAAAGAAGCTGTTTCGACTTTTTGTTAATACCCTTCCATTTCTATGCGAATGGATGCTAACCAATGTTGATAGTTGCCCGTTGGGTAGCATTTGACTCGTCATAAATGTCAAGCTACTTTAGCCGGTCTTACGTTTTAAGGGCAATTTGGTTTTGATTCCGATCGATAGTAGGTCATCGCTCTACTTTAGGCAATCTTACATTTTGGAAATGATGTATGCTGATATGATCGCTCACTTAATTTAATTAGCAGCTTCATTGCGTTTAAAGGCCACATGGTTTATTTTAGCGTTATGCTCAAGCAATTAATGAAAATGATCAACAGCGTAGAGGATGGCATATTGTGAATACTGAGAAAACCCCTCTTCTGGAACAGGTGGGATTTTGGTCCCTTTTAGGTCCATTTATTATGCTTGTAACTCTAACCATTATGCTCCTAAACCCACTTCAGCAAAATTTGTTAATACCAGGTATTGCACTCATCTCCTTTCCTCTATGTTGGAAGTGGAAGACACGTGGCCTTTATGCTGCTCTTTCTCTGCTTGGCTGTGTGCTTCTTTATCATCTGTGGACGGCCCCTTCGGAAAAAATTTTTTGGGATCTTTTACTAGGTGCTGCTGCTGCACTCACTTTTACGATTACAACCCTATGTAGTCAAGAGGTCGCAGCTCTCATTAGCCCCTTGCAAGAGGAAGCTTTTTCCCGTCAACAGAATCTTCTTGAAGCTAATGAAAAAATTCAAGAGCTTGAAAAAAAACTGGAAGAGAGCATTTCAGGGGAAATTGCTCATGCTAAGTTATTTCAGCAAAAGTTAAATGAAGCGGATTTGCGTGTACATGCATCTGAAAAGGCTTCTTTTGTCATACGTGATAAATCTGCGGCGATAGCCGCTCAGAATGAAAGTCTTTTGCGTGAACTGTTTCAAAAAAGGCATGAATATGAAAAGCTGCTGCAACAGATGCAAAGTTATGAAGCTGAAAAACTGATTCATCAGACGGCAATTCAGGAATCTGAAAAGGAAGAAGTTCTCCAATTGGAAACTGTGCCCCCAAGCAAGCCTGGAGGTAAATCAAAATCTTCGAAATCAAGTAAAACGAACAATTGGGCTAACACTATATTGTCCAGGTGGTCAGAACCTCATGACCCGTCTCAGTAATCAAAAGCGTGTGTTCCCATTGCGCGCTTGCGCGATTATCGCGTGTTCTTGCTGTCCATTGATTACTAGGATCTATAACCGCTTCACGAACCCCTGCATTGATCATAGGCTCGATTGTAAAGGTCATTCCTGGAACTAACAACAAATGATTGCTGTTTCGGCTGTGGGGAATTTGTGGATTTTCATGGAAGTCAACTCCAACCCCATGTCCGACAAATTGATTAACGACCGAACAGCCTTTGGCGGTCGCATAAGCTTCGATAGTTTCGCCGATAAGTGAAAGCTTTACCCCCGGTTTAAGGATTGCGATTGATCGCATCAAGCATTCGTAAGCAACATCTACAACAAGTTGTCTTTCAGGTATAAGCGGGGGTACAGTGACCATGCAGCTGCAGTCTCCATAATAACCCTTATAAATAGTAGCAATGTCAATGTTGAGAATATCGCCCTTTTTTAATGGGGTTTTATCGGGAATTCCATGGCATATCACTTCGTTGAATGAGGTGCAGATGCTTTTGGGAAAGGGTGGATGTCCGTAGTGCAAAGCTGCGGGAATAGCTCCGGCATCCAAAGTAAGCTTGTGAGCAAAATCATTGATTTCTAGAGTCGTGATCCCCTCAACGGCCATTTTAGATGTAGCCACTAAGATGTCTGAAGTCAACTGACAAGCTTTTCGAATGCCTTCGATTTGCTTTTCATCTTTTAATAAGATCTTATATTTTTTGAAATATAACTCTTTAAGATTGGCTATCGGCACTTGTCTATTCTCAGGGTAGTGACATTTTTTCCACTTTTTTCCACTTCCACACCAGCATGGGTCATTTCTGTGCATCGATTCTCTCCTTTTGAGCTTCTTTTTCTAATTCGGCCCCTGTCTTACGAAGATACATTAAATCTAGGGCTTCGTCGACGGCAAGATGTCCTGCAATTCGATTCCGTTCTGCTACTGATGCCATCTGCAGCAAATTAGGAGGGAGTTCTTCCCACAAGGCTTTAGGACAAAATACTTCTAATTTTGGCTTCAGGATCTTTGCTTGAGGTGTAACGACATATTGAGTTTCATTTAAAAAGTCCTCTAAAGATTCCAGAGGAAGAACCTGAGGTTGTAAAGTATGTTGAATGCTGCCTTTTTCTTGTATCCCTTTAATAAAGTATGCTCCACCAATTCTGGCATCGATAAGGACCGTAAAGGGGCCGTCAGAAGTTGGCGCAAAACATTCTAGCGTACTGACGCCAATAAGAGGGCAATTTGCCGCGTAAGCTAATGCCTTGGCAAGCATGGCTCCCGCACGAATACCTGTATATGAACCGGGACCTATCCCAACGGCAATTCCGGAAATAGAGGACATGCTAAGGTTAAGTACCTTTAAACCTTCTACGATCGAGGGAGCTAAAAATTTAGCATTGTTCAGCCCTAGAGGAAGTTCTTTTTGAAATAAAAGATTTCCTCCTTCGACGATGCCAACTACCGCACGTTCTGTACTTGTTTCAATGAGTAAACTAGGCATAATTTCTAAGGGCTCTACTTTTCGTACAGGGTCTTACGTTTTTCTTTTGTCTAGTACACTGTAAGGTAAATCTTTCCTCATTAAACCCCGCGAAAGCACCCGCGGTTGAGGCCTTAAAAGTGATCCAATATGTACGTATGGGACTACTTTTAAGCCTTCAATCCCGGGTTAGGGTGGCTTTGGCGAAGTTTGATGGGTACGGATTTACCTTACAGTGTACTGGGTTAAGGTCAATGCGTGCAGGCAGGATAAACCTTTCTAAAGTTTTAATGAAATAGCTATCTGTCATTCCTGAAATATAGTCAATGACCATGCGCACCGGGCAAGTTCCATTTAAATACGTGCTTGTACGATTCGAGAGAAAGTGGTTCCACAAATAGCTTTCATTTTCTTTAGATGTAAAGTCATCGAGCAGGGCGTCGAATAAAATCCGGTAACTGCGTTCAATTTTTGTCGACTCACGTTTTAAATGAGGGTGTACGTAAATAAAATTGAAATTAAATTTTCGAAGAACTCGCAAGGCTTCGCACACTTTTTTTGACATCGCAATGTATTCTTTTCCATAGCTATTTTCGATGAGATCACAAGAAAGGACATGAAGTATTTCACCATTAGTAGTTCCCAGGAATGTCTTAGGGACTTGTTCACGTTCCAGCAGTCCTAGTTGGATAGCATCTTCGATATCTTTACCCAAGTAGCTCATTGTATCACACAGCTTTACCAGGCAGCCTTCAAGTGTGCCTGGAGAAATATTTGCATTTGGATTAGCCAATTTAGATGCTCTCTCTGCTAAATGAATTTCCCAAGTTTTTCCGTAATTAGGAAACAATTGCATTTCCGAGCTACCCCCATCGTGACAGAGGAAGCCATCATAAACTTCTAAGCCTAATTTTAAAGGCTCAATTTCACTCAAAAGTCGGCAAGATTGCCATGGATGAGCAAACGTAGTCTGACAATATTCTTCTGAGAGTTTGGAGAGATATTGCTCTCCTTCGTGACCAAAGGGAGGATGACCAACATCGTGGCCTAAAGCAATTGCTTCGACAAGATCTAAATTTAATCGAAGAATTTCGGCAATGCCCCGGGCAAAATTGCTAACAAGTTGGACGTGTAAAGCTCGATGGGTGACATGGTCATTGTCAACCAAGTAAACAACCTGAGTCTTATCGGAATAACGAGCATATGCTTTAGAGTGAATGATTCGGTCAACATCGCGTTTATATGGCAGTCTATGGTCATCTTCCGGCCCTAAATACCTTGAGTGATTTTTTGAGAGCGAGGCTTTTGGATGTAAAAATGTTTCTTCTTGCACTTCGGCATTTTTGCGATATTGGAGTAAAAGAGAGATTTCTTGGTCCAGGGATTGTTGTTTCATGTAATTGACCTAAGGGTTAAAAAGATAATACTAGCATGAAATGTACTAACAAACAAGATTGAATTATGAAAGATGAGCATAAAATTCCGCTGAAAAATAAGCGGTGTTTGAGGAAAATTGTAAAGGTTCTTATTGTCGGTTTCGCGGTTATGGGGTAAGCGTCAGATACACCCAATACCCATCCGAATTTGAAATGATCTTTGTGTCTTTGGGCCTTTCTCTGTTTCTTTTTGTTAAAAAATCTATCGAATACACACGTACATAGAATAGAATATTAAATTTCCTTGAAAACTTTTATAGGAACACTTAAATCGGAAATTAGTAATTCTATTTTTTTTTACACAAAGAAGCAGCCAAAGGCGCAAAGGCGCAAAGAAAATGCAGAAAAAGATGGGTAAAATAGACGCTTATGTTATGGGTGCGGGCATAAATTGTGGCTTTAGCTCGGAAAATACCTCAGTGACCGCGCGCAGTATAAAAAAAATTATGAATCCATACGTTCATCAATAAAAAGGGCTATTTCTGAAATCTAAATTCGTTCTTTTTATGCTGAAAATTGATGAATAAAAACTTATCCAATTTTCTTATCAATTTTTTCATACTCTATATGCTTTTCTGCATAAGCCGAGACCCAATTTCTTTCTACAGCAATAGAATACCCATCTCTTTTTAAGGCATCTACAAAACTTTGTATATATAAATGTGAATCACTTTGGAAAAGTAAAGGTTGAAAAACACCAGCTTCTCCACATTTCTTTTCGATTTTACGGTTTAATAGCCAATTTAATTTCTCAGTATCAGCATTTATTGGAAATCGAGAACGATACTCTTTACTAAGAAAGCATTCGTGCTCTGTAGGCCATGCATAACAATGAAATTGCTTGTTTTTTTCCCCCTCTTTATTCCCTGTTAATGAAAGAACTTCAACCGAGACAAGATCTGTATAAGTAATTATTTTTTTAAAATCGCAATCTAAATCATTCTGTTGCTTTTTTAAAAGCTTATTTTGACTGGCCGTTTCACAGAATTTGACATTAAAATTTAAACTATAATCTGGATTCATGTTCTCTCTATTTGTTTTTTACGGAAAAAGTATCACAATAATTTATCACATCAAAATATCTTAATACCCCATACATTCGTGATTTATATCATCAATATACATTATGTGTAAATTGAACATAAATAATAAAGATCTAAAACAAAACTACCAGGTTGAGGATGGCTTTAGTCAGATAATGCTCCTTTTCGAAGTTTTTCTCAATGACCTTGCGCCCTTTGTTGATACTTTGCGTTAAAAAAACAATCTAGTTTATCACATAGATGGAATTAGGGGTTTAAAACTAAGCTAAAGAATTTGCAGTTTAAACCGCAAATTCTGCTTTAGCATGCACACAATGTTCTGAATTAACACGTTTCACATCGACACCAAGTATGCCAAGCTTATGCTCGGGATTTTCATACCCACGATCTAAAAATGGCAATCCACTGATTGAACTTGAATCAGAAGCTATGAGAGCAGCCATGACATAGGCAAATCCTGCGCGTAAATCAGGGATGGAAATGTCTCGCCCAACTAACGGGGAAGGTCCTTTAATGATAATGCTGTGGTCGAAACTTTGCGAAGCAAAACGACACTCTTTTCCACCAAGGCATTGTCTGAAAAGCGTGATATCCGCGCCCATTTCTCGAAGAGTCTCTGTGTAGCCAAATCTTTTTTCATAAACAGTTTCGTGAATAACGGATGAACCTGAAGCTTGCGTGAGTAGAACAACAAATGGTTGTTGCCAATCTGTCATAAAACCTGGGTGTACATCTGTTTCAAGGTGTAGCCCGCCCTGTAATGGACCATCATAAAAGAACTCAATTCCCTGATTTTTAATTGTAAAACCGCCGCCGACTTCGCGGATTTTATTTAAAAAAGTGACCATATCTTGATGTTGGGCCCCTTCGACAAAAACACGTCCTTTGGAAGCTATGGCAGCCATTCCCCAGGACGCTGCTTCGATTCTATCAGAAATTACAGTGTGCTCTACTTCATAGAATCGACGTGTCCCATGGATTCGAATCGTTCGGTCCACATCTAATGTAATATTGGCGCCAAGTTTTTGCAGGAATAGGATCAGATCGACAATTTCAGGTTCGATAGCTGCATTTTTAATGATCGTGACCCCTCTTGCAGTAACTCCAGCTAAAATGGTATTTTCTGTTGCTCCGATGGATGGATAGGGTAATGTGATAATCGCGCCTTTTAATCCGTTGTGGGCATGAGCGAAATATGCACCTTCACGTTTCATTTCTCGATATTCAATAACAGCTCCAAGCTGTTGTAAGGCAGAGATATGGAAATCTATAGGCCTTTGTCCGATGTTGCATCCTCCGACAGTAGGTACAATGATATCTTCTTCTGTTCGACCTAAAAGGGCTCCGATCATCAGGATGGGAATTCTGTTGGCTCCGGAAAATCGTTGTGGAACATAAGATGTTTTAAGTTCTTTAGTTAAAACTTCCATGATGCCGGCTTCGCGATCCCATTGAACTTGCATGCCAATTTCCTGACATAAAGAAACCGTCACAGCAACATCGCCAATATTAGGAACATTATAAAAACGGCAAGGTTTGTCAGAAAGCAGAGAAGCGACGAGCAGTTTTGTCATGGCATTTTTAGCTCCAGCCGCTTTTATATGACCTTTTAAAGGTGTCCCACCTTTTATTTTTAAAACTTCCATATAGGTTATTCCTTATTATATTTATTATGTCGATTTGTTGCATTGGGTTGGCAGGCGCATGGCGCTATACGCTAAAGCTCCTTTACGCTACATACTAATTGAACTTTGCCAATCCTGTCACTCATTTATTTAAGGGAATTGCAAAACTATAAAAGACAGCCTTTTGGATCTTTTCCAAATGAAAGCAGAAATTTAAAAAAGCTAACCCTTAGTGGTTTAATTTTTTAAGATTTCTGCTTTCATTTGGAGAATCTCTCAAAATTCTGTTTTTTTCGAGCATTGCAACTCTCTCATTTTTATAATTGCCCTAATTCAGAAAGAATTATAAACTTGCGATGAGGGTAAGTCACAATGAGTCATTTAGAAATCCTTAAAGAGCGTCTCAAGCAGGAAAGTAACGGCACGGAAATCTGGTCTCAATTGCAGAAGTTAGAGCAATTTGAGCGTCGTTACAGAGAGCTTGAAAGTCATTATGCAGCAGCCTGTGAGCAACTTGTATTGCTCGAAAAGCAGGTAGAAAAAAGTAGCCCCAATTCATTTTAGTTGAGATTTATGGAAATTGAACGTAAAGCCCTTTATAACTTAATGCGCATGAACTGGTTGGCAGATTCTACCATGTCAGTTGAACCTTGGCAGGTGGAAGATTATCGCAATCTTCAAGCAGTTGAAATTTACGAAAGGCTTTTTAGTCAAGGCCTGAAGCTAGATAAAGAGCATTTCTTGAGTTTTGCAAATGAGGTGGATACGCCAGAAGAGCTGACTGACTTGTTGCTAGATGATGTTGAACCGCCGGGGCCAGTGATTTATGATCAAATTTATTTGCTTTTGTTTGAGTTGTGGAGGCGGTTTGCCTCGGATAGGCCATGTCTTTCGATTTTCTGTGACGAACTTGACAAGCAGATGCATCTCTACGATTTGGGAAAACCGGAAAGTGCTGAATCTATCCAAGATGCAATCGCAAATTTGCAGACAATTCTAGATGAAAATACCGATAAAGGGGCAGACCCACATGATGTTTTCAAATTGATCACTTCAAATTGCGCACATGATTTAGAAAGTTTTCTTTACGATTATATTTCAGATCAACTTGATAACGGTAATGAAGTCTACGCAAGTGATTTACTTGATGGATTTAAAGGGTACATTTCCGATGTCAGATGGTTTGAATTTTTGCAAACACGTCTGATGATGCTTTCGCCCAAATCGGATGGTAATCGGCATCTTGAAAGGTTAATTGATCATTATGGCGATGACAGGGATTTGGAGTTTAATCTGGAAGTCTTAGCTTTTATGGTGAAAGCAGGCAATAGAGAACTCTTCGCAAAGCTTGTCAAAAAAACATTGCCTCTTGTCGAAGTTGAAAGAGACTTTTTGGATCTTTTAGATATTTGCGCAGATTTCTATCATTTTCTGGATATGGAGCCTCAAGAACGGGCAATTAAAAAGATCATGACCAAACGTGCTCATTTTCACATCGAAAGTGTTCTTCACCCCAAAGATCTTATGCTTGGGGAGCTGCGCGCTATTCTTTAGAAACTGAACGCGTCTAAACCACATGCTGTAAGTCGATCTGGCATGGGAAAGGACACTACCCTCGGAAAAATGACTAAGATGGTCGAGCTTTAAATCAGATGTGCTTATGCGCATTGAAGAGGTGATTTTTGAACTATCGGTATATTTAAACTCAAACCCTAGACTTTTTCCCTTTTTAATAATCAATACATCTAATTCTGCACTAGACTGAGTTCCCCAAAAATAACATTCTTCAGGGGTTGCATGGAGCTGATTATTTTCTCCAAAGCAAATCTTTCCCAGCAGGCGCCTAATTTGGGGTAAACATCGAGCTCTTCTTCAATTCCCTGCAAGGATATCTAAATATTTTCGAATGGCGTGAGTCGTAATTGACATGGAGGAAGCCAGTTCGCTGGCATTCAGAATTTGTCCATGGTAATGAGCTAGCATTAGCCAGAAGCGTCGCATTTGCTGGGAAGGAATTTGAAATCCCCATTGAGGAATGTCACGTTCTAAGAACGTCATGATGAATGATGAACGCCACAGGTAACTCTCTTCCAGATTTTTTTTTCTAAATACATTTTTCAGAGTCGTTTTTCCTACTTGTCGCGGTCCAAGAAGTCCACACACTGAATGAAGCGCAAATGTAACCCAATTTGATCGAGGTAAAAAACCTATCCATAAAAACACCTTGTAAATTTCAATCTCCATTTCAAATTTACAGGGTATTTGTTAAAAAGCAAGCGAGCATTTTCCCTTCCGAACTGGCCTTTAGCTTGTGAAAACCGCTAGATTTTTAATTTAAAGGAATAATTTTGATCATTTTGACACTTTTTCCTACGAAAATGTACAATGTATACAATTTTTCAAAGGATAAAGTTATACAAATAAGGTATTCATGAAAAAGAGCGTTCCCTCGCAATATTATTTACACAAAAACTTCTTGCATGAGCTCAACAAAGAAGCTACATTTCGTTTAGGATAAAACTATATAATGTTTTTAAAAGGGCAAAAAATGAAAGTTCTTGTAGCAGGCTCCTCGGGTCTTATAGGAACAGCGCTAGTTGCCGGTCTAACAAAATCAGGATATGAAGTTTTAAAGCTTCAGCACGGAAAAAACTGGGATTCGGAGAACAAAAAGCTGGATCCTTCCATTGTAGAAGGTGTTGATCTGATCATTAATCTGGCTGGTGAGAATATTTTTGGACGATGGAGTGTCGCTAAGAAAGAAAAAATTCTTAAAAGCCGCGTCAATTCGACAGCGTTGCTGGCAGATACAGTTGTAAAACTGAAAGTTCCACCAAAGTTATTTATAAATGCTTCAGCTATAGGTTACTATGGCAATCGCGGAAACGAGATCCTTTCAGAATCAAGTCTCCAAGGAAATGATTTTCTATCAGATGTATGTCATCAATGGGAAACGGCTTTAATTCCTGCTAAAAATGCAGGGATACGGACCATCATGATGAGGACAGGCGTGGTGCTTTCTCCAAATGGAGGAGCTTTAAAAAACATGCTTCTTCCCTTTAAATTGGGTCTTGGAGGAGTGATTGGCTCCGGATCTCAATATATGAGTTGGATTGCAATTGATGATGTGGTTGCGGCTCTTTTGCATTGCGTGGAACATGAAGAGTGTGAAGGGGCGATCAATTTTGTGGCTCCGGATCCGGTCACAAATGCAAAATTTACTGCGATGCTCGGAGATGTATTACATAGACCCACATTTATGCCTCAGCCAGTTTTTTTGATGAGAGCTCTCTTTGGAGAAATGGTTGACGCACTTTTGTTGAGCAGTACTCGCGTTGAACCTCAAAAGCTCATGAGAACTGGATATCAATTTTTATATCCGGAATTAAAAAATGCTTTAAAGCATCTTTTATGAATGCAAATTATTTATACTATTTGGAGGCGTTGTGGCAATAAAAATTTCCAATAGCCAATGGATCACTATTGTGTTGATTACGGCTGTGCTCATGCTTGTATTTCTAGTGTTTGGCGGTAGAGCTCCTCGTACTCAGCAGCCAATGAATCTGCCATTAGATCAAGCGGAAACCCCTCAGAGCCAAATGGAAGCTCCTACCAATGCCCCGGAACAAGGATGGTAGGTTATCTCTATTTGCTTTTAATCTCATTGCTGCATATACTGCTCGCAGATATACTGCGCGCTGGCATTTGATCGCGGTATATAAGAGAAGAACTTTTATGGATGACTTTTTCGTATGGTTTTAGAGCATGTAAAACGCCCTTATAAGCGCATTTTATTGAAAATTTCTGGAGAGCTATTACTGGGTGACCAGAAATTTGGTGTCGATCAAACGGCTTGTCGAAGATTCGCAAAGGCTTTGCTGGTATTACAAAAACAAGGCCTTGAAGTTGCGCTTGTCATCGGTGGAGGAAACATTTTCCGTGGCATAACTCTAGAAGATGGAGGCATGGAACGTTCTGCGGCAGATCAGATGGGTATGCTTGGAACTTTGATCAATGGTATTGCATTAAGGCAGACTTTGCAGTCGATTGGGGCAAAAGTAAAATTAATGAGTGCTCTTGAGTGTCCAAGGGTTGCGGAAACATATAATTGGGAAAATGCACTTGACAGTATTTCCAAAGGGGAAATTCTTATTTTTGTCGGAGGCACGGGAAATCCGTATTTTACCACAGATTCAGCTGCGGCACTGAGAGCCTGTGAAATGAATGCAGATCTTCTCGTCAAAGCTACAAAAGTAGACGGAATCTATAGCAAAGATCCATTGATGTTTCCAGATGCTGTCAAGTATAACAGCATAACGTACACCCAAGTTCTTTCCGAGCGGTTGAAGATTATGGATGCTACAGCAATCGCTTTATGCCAAAGCAATTCTCTCCCGATTTTTGTCTTCAAAATGCAGCGGCTTTTAGACCAACCTGATTTAGGGGTACATCTTTTCGATGAAACAATAGGCTCTTTTGTTAAAAATTAAGTATAGGAATTGAAATGGATATCATCACACTAGCAAAAACTAAGATGGGTGCAGCGACTGAGCACTTAAAGAATGAATTGAAGAGCGTGCGAACAGGGCGTGCTAACCCTGCTATGCTTGATCACGTGATGGTCGAGATCTACGGTTCTCCAATGCGCATCAAAGATATAGCATCGGTTACGGCTCCAGAACCTAGGCTCTTGCTTATTACTCCTTTTGACAGTAAGAATGCATCAACTATCGGCAAGGCAATTGAAAAAGCGAACCTAAATGTTTCACCTATCGTAGATGGAAATGTCGTGCGCATTAAAATTTCTCCGATGGATGAAAGTGGGCGGAAAAATATGATCAAGCAGTGCTATAAGCTTACAGAAGATGCGAAGATTGTCATCAGAAATGTTCGTCGTGACTGCAATGAAGCTGCGCGAAAACAGAAAAGCGACGGAACTCTTGCTGAAGACGCGATGAAAAAGATGGAAAAATCGATCCAAGAGCTAACAGATAAATCCTGTAAAGAGCTTGATGATCTTTGTGCTAAAAAAGAAAAGGAAATTGCAACGATCTAAAAGCGGTTTTAAATGGCACTGCAAGGATATTCTGAAAAAAATCTGTTTTTTTATTGAAAAAGTGTTGGAGATAAATAAGGGAAAAGATAGAATAAGATTTCCTTAGTGTGCGAGACCTGCGCCTAAAGAAGAAAGATGTTTGCATCTCTCTGGCCCCGTCGTCCAGCCTGGCCTAGGACACCGGATTTTCATTCCGAGAACAGGGGTTCGAATCCCCTCGGGGTCAATGAGTCTTTAGCTCAGTTGGTTAGAGCACCTCACTTTTAATGAGGGAGTCGATGGTTCGAGTCCATCAAGACTCATTTTTACATTTCCCTATTCTTATATTCTTTCTTAATCAAAAGACAAATCGTACTAGTTAGCGATTTGTTTTTTTTGTTTTACTTCTATTTTTGTTCGTTTGCATACTGTCTTACACTAGCTAATGATCTATAGAGATCCAAATCACTTTTAAACACATTTTTTTAAAAAAAATTGTTCCGATGAAGATCAATGATAGCAGGTGTCGAAGTTACCTTACATCTCATATACCAAAAAATTCCAAATGCTGTGCCTACAATTCTTTCGATGATTAGTAAATTACCCAAATGGATACCAAAACAGGGCATGGTTCAGAAATGACCAAAATTAGGTAACAGAAGACGATCACGAGCCTGCCCACTTTTAGGCCGGTTTCTTAAAAAAATGATTATCTGGATTTAAAGGATTCTCTAAGCGGCTTGTTTAAATA
>JACCRY010000098.1 GCA_013813265.1 Parachlamydiaceae bacterium | reverse complement strand
TATTTAAACAAGCCGCTTAGAGAATCCTTTAAATCCAGATAATCATTTTTTTAAGAAACCGGCCTAAAAGTGGGCAGGCTCGTGATCGTCTTCTGTTACCTAATTTTGGTCATTTCTGAACCATGCCTGGATTTCATGAGAAGTATAGGTTTCGATTCCCGAAAAATGGTAAAGCACGATGATTTTTGTTCTTGTAATTTAGTAAATCAAAAAGATGGAACAATACTGTTATTGTTACATGTTGATGACCGTGTGTTTGAAGCAGAAATAAAAAATGGTGATCTTGAATTTAAAGGGGATGAGAAGAATATTGGTCGCTTTCAAACGTCTCTAAGCGTTTTTTCTGATAAAAAGCTCTTTCAACCTAAACAATCTTTAATGAAAAGGTTGGGTTTTGCGAAGCTGGAAGAAGCAGCGAAATTACCAGGTACAATAATTCGGGACGTAATGAACATGATATTTCGATGATAAGGGCAATTAACAAGTGGATCTGTGGTGTTCTTCAGTTTTTTAGTGCCTTAGATATAAGGTAAGCATAAAGCCTGTCATCAAGTCAAAGCTATGGTGAGCGTCAAAAAAGATTAATACCTAATTCTAGAACTCACACATAGCCTTGATATGACTAGACCAAACACATGCTACTTTTAAATGGCTTTCACCGACTTAGCATGCTAACCCTATTAGAAGTAACGCTTAACCGACATCAACCCTGCATGGTCGTGACGATGTTTTTGAGGTGCTAAATATCTGTATTCAAGCCCAACGTAAGTCTTGTGGCATATTCTGTAATTTAGACCAGCTATACCTTGATATACGAGTCCTTGTTTTTGAGAATAATCTTTCCCTTTTTTATGAAGGTCGTTTCTATTGTTGGCGTATCCAACACCCGCACCAATGTATGGAGTCCATTCACCACCCATATTGAAATCATAATACAGGTTTCCCATTACAGAATAAGTTTCGAATGCAACATGCACCTTCTTGTTATCTTCGGTAGATGTTTTCATCTTATTTCTTCTATAAGCAACTTCAGCTTCTAAACGTACTGAATTATTTAACTTATATCCTAAAGCAATACCACCGACGTAGCCGGTTTTCTTTTTGGAATCTTTATGAACTTGTAAAAAGTTTACTCCGCCAAAAGCTGAAGCATACAAACCTTCATTGCAGTCATTTACGATGGCATTTGGTACATATGCATTTCGTGCATAATAGTCATTTACGTACACAGGTGCTACAGGAGCATTGTGTACTGCACATTCATTCCCGTATACTGGGATCATAGGTACTTGATGTACCGCGCATTCATTCCCGTATACTGGGACTACTGGCGCTGCTTGAAATGAGTAATCATTACCATGCAGTGAGCTCACTAGAGATGAGGTTAGTGCGGCTAGCGCGAAGAGTTTTTTCATAATATCCTCGTATAGTGTGTTGTTAAGGTTCATACATGGTCAATATAGGTATTTAATGAATATTGATCAATGTTAATAAAAAAATAGTGAGTTTAGAAAGGTTTTGTTAACTAATTTTTTAAATGATGTTGTGAAGATATTATGCGGGCATTGATATTTAAATGGAAGCTATTTTTTAGATGCAGTTCATAAAGTGCTTAATTGATTTCATGTTATTCTTTTCTAAATCTCCTTGAGAACATATTCAGAACAATATCTTTTACATAATAGTAAGGTGAAAAAAAATATGCGCGGGAAATGTTGTTTTTGAAGTAATTGTGAGTTAGAGATACGAAAATTTCTAAATTAGATGCCCATTTTAGTGTAGCGAGTAGGGTTAAAAACTTAAAAAAGGGGAACTTTTTTTGGATGAGTGAGAGTCGAATTATTTTTTGCATATGTATAAATGCTTCAGGCCCTTGTCCTTGTGAGCCTCACAGTAGGCTTATATGAATGTGGGCAGAGGGAACAGGTTAAACGCAAGAATTTCTTTGATGGACGCATTTAGGTAAAGGGGAAAGAAGTTTTCTAGAGCTTTGCATCGGATAGGGTTTTGCAGCCCCTTGGGTTTCTTCAAGTGAGACTTTGTTCACAAACAATCAATTTCACCCTGTCTAGAAGCGAAGCTAGCGAAATATTCTCTGTTGCAACTTCCGTATCCTTACGGCCCCTCCAGTCTTTAACTGGTGTACCCAGCATGTGGGTAAACACCGTCGACTTCGAGGGCACGTATTCATTGGAAATTTATACTTAACCTATCAGGTTATAATACTCATTGCCAACCAAATCGGAAGTTCGAGGCATTTTTAAAGTGTTAAATTAACATGTCCATAGGTGTTGATAATAGCTGATTATGCATGTTGGGAAGAGCGCTATGTATTTCCGAAGAAGAGCCCTTTGGAATAAAGTTACAACGCAAGAATTTCTTTGATAGAAGCAATTTTCAAGTGAAGTTCGTCCCATTCCTGTTCGAAATCACTTTCCAAAACAACTCCACAGCCGGCCCCAATGCTCATCCATTCGTCTTGCCATTGAACATTACGGATTGCAACAGCGCAAGTTGTCTGGGTACCATGGGCATCGATGATAGCTATAGGGGCGCCGTAGCGACGGCGTGGCAAATTTTTTTGCAGTTGATCAAGCCAGCGCATTCCTTCAGCCCTTGGAATGGCGCCAAGGGCAGGCGTTGGATGTAGCGCTTTGACAATGAGATCGAAAGATATTTTTTCTGGAAAAGTCACAGTCAGAGGTGTCACGAGATGGTTCAGGAGAGGCAGTTTAAGAAGTTTTGTTTCATGCACTTTTAGAGTTCCACCTAAAGATTCAATAGAGTCTTGGACTCCTTGAATGACAAGTGCATGTTCATGACGTTCCTTAGGGCTTTTTAGACGGATTGAATTTGGGGTATCAGTTTTTTCCGTTCCTGCGCAAGCCATTGTTTCGAGAATGAGGTTGTTTGGACAAGAGCTGCGAAATAAAATTTCGGGAGTGGCACCGAGGATGCCTTGCCCATCTTCCCAAAAGCCATACCCGTGCATGGGTTTATGTTTAATGGTTTGAAGCAGCTTTAGCAAGGATGCTTTTAGCCTCTCAGGTGTCATTTTTGATTTTGCCACTTCGAAAATGTAGGGAACACCTTTTACTAGAGCGCCCGATATTAAGAGATTTTTCAAAACATCGAAGTTCGTTTTAAAAACCTCTTTAGAAAAATGGCTCCAGTTTAAAGACTCAAATGACTTGTTTAGTTGCAAACTTTCTAGCTTTTTTATCAAATCGTCAAGATGAAATTCACCCCATGTTTCATAACTACACCATGGAGTTTGATCAGTAAGAAAAAAGTCAGGAAAGTAGAAAGACGGAATCCCTTTTGAAGTGGGGGAATCGCTTTTAAGGCGTTTTCCCCATCCAATGATGACTTTGTCTGGCGAGACTGAGAAGAGCGTGCCTGAATGTAAAAAGTGCTCAGCAAAAGTCATTAAATAGAGAACATTGGGGTATATTGAACTGTTGCTCCGCACGAAAGTATATGGTTGTTGCCAATTTCGTATTCTTTATCATTCATGAGCACCTTAAACTCACAAGAAGTAAAGGGAAGAGAAGTTTCCCAGAACCAAAGATCAGCACCTAAATTTTTCAACAAAACCCCCTTCTCCCAAGAAAGATGGGCGCCACTGCCTCGTAGATACAGAGCGTTTGAAAATCCCACATCATAGCGAATGGTGATTCGAGTTTTAGGTCCTGTTGTAGTTTGTGATGGCTGAGTAAGCGGTGTCGGCCCTGTTTGGCTGGTAGGGTCATTCGCCGTAGCGGGTTTTTTGCTCGATGGGGTAGGTGCAACTGCAGATCCGCGCTCTTTAGTGGTCATAGCAAGACTCCTAGGTTATGTGCCAAATGTGTATGTATTCTTCTCATTTTTATAGTGCAGATGTCAATAAGAAAAATATGTTTTATGGCTAATTAGCCTTGATAAGACTGTAATCGGGCATTCCAATGCGTGCGCATCAGGTTAAGCAATTAACTTTTTATCGCATACTATTTTTCTGTCGCCGCTACCGCGGCTAAACAATTTTAAGCTAATACAAACTAATAGGAAAATTTAGTTGCTTAATGCGCAGTCATTCCAAATGCCGAGCTGGTTAAGGTGCTAGATTCATGGATGGCGTGGAGTTTTTATCTAAAAAAAGGGGGAGGCGATAAGCCGGATCCTGTCGAGGGCAATCATTCATCTAGGGACCCTGTCACCAGGGTCCTCAAGCGGCTTGTCAGAAGCAGGGCGGAGAGCTCTATAGCTTCTAGTTGCTTTGCATCGGATAGGGTTTACAACTCCTTGGGTTTCCCCAAGTGAGAGACTGTTCACAAAACAGTCTATTTCACCCTGTCTAACAGCCGAAGCTGTTAGCGGAATATTTTCTGTTGCACTTTCCGTAGCCTTACGGCCCCCAGTCTTTCACTGGTATCCTCTCCTATGATGTCCAGACTTTCCTCTCGCACTTCGCGCACGGCGAATGCGGGCGATTGCCTACCTCCCCCAAAAGAGTTACGTTGCTTTTACAGCACGACGACGACGTGGTTTTGGTGTAGTTGCTGAGCTTTCAGTTGCTTGGCTTTCTTGCCAGTAGTGTATGCGTGAGCAATGTTCACAAAAAACAATCCGTTCGCCTTTACGGACAAGGTTTTCATCTTGAGCAGTTAACATGATATGGCAGCCACTGCAGCAACGGTTTTCTATAGGGACAACGACGCGGTCGCGTTTATTTTTGAGAAGTCTTTCATAAATTTTGAAGATTTCAGCATCAGCTTCAGTCACAAGTTCATCGCGCTGAGATTTGATGATTCTTCCTTCATCGTTAATGCGTCGGATACTTTCATGAATTTCAGTTTCGAGAAGCTTATGATTTTCGACTGTAGACTTTAAAGTTTCACCTAAGGATTTTAGCGTATCTTCTTCTGCAGAAATCCTGTCGATGATGTCGCTCAAACGCTGTTCTTCACCAAGTTTTTTACGGTCTATTTGCGCCATCTCTTGGCTTAAAGCGTTAAACTCTTCAACTTTTTTAACTGCATTCTGTTGGCTTTCAAGTTTTTTGGCTCTTTCGACGATTTCGGCGATTTGCCCTTCGGCAAAACGCACTTCAAGAGAAAGCTCTTGAATCTCTTTCTGCTTATGAGTCACTTGATTACGCAGATCTTCTTTAGTCTGATTGATAGCTTCCAGTTCTTTTTTACGAGCGTTTTTCAACCGCATAAGTTGGATCATCTGCATATCGAGTTCTTGGATACTCAAGATCTTTTTAAGAGATTTAAACATAAATATGTCCTAATGTAAAAGTTAGGGAGTGTAGAACTATAATTGATGCGATTGGGCTGAGCTAAAGCCTCGCGGTTGAACGATCGAAGTATGGTACATACGTGTGCTAGTAGCTCACTTTCGATCGTTCAACCTCAGGGCTTGCGCTTCAGTCGAATCGTGTAAATTATTATTGCACACTCCCTTAGCTGGTGGTTCTATGGTAGGATAGTCGAAATGGGTCATAATCTTCAAGAAAAAAGGAAGAAAAAAAGTAATGGATGCAAAATTATTCGAAGAAATCTTTCAACGAAGGGCGATTACAACCCTAAAGATTGAGCCTGAGCTTCGAATAGCGACCGAACAAGATACACCAATGACAGACGATTTTGGGTTGGAAATAAAAGAGTTACTTCTTTCTAGAGAAGTTGATAAAAGAGAGCTTTCTCCTTTAAAAAGTCAACTCGCTAATAAGCCTGTTTGGGATGGAATCACCTTCCTGCATACACCAAATAATCTAAAAAATGTCGCAGACAAGCTTGGATTTGTTGTTATAGAGTCAAGTTCGTTCTATTACGTGCGAGATAGCTTTATTAGGCTTTGGGATGCAACAATTAGACTGCCGAGAGAATCTCAATGCATAGAAAAAGCAATGGAACACACGCATTCAAGTAATTTATATTTGAATAAAACTTCCACCACTCGAACACGTAATCAGCTTTTTAACCATTGGAGTGGATTCTCGGGTCAATATTTAGCTCAAAGTCACGTAGATGCAGAACTCCTTTTTCCCGGGAAATGGCACTCTTTTGACTATGCATATGTTGAAGGTGGAAATGTCTATACTTTAATTAACAACAAGGGAAGAGTTTCTTTACTTTTAGGTGAGGATCAAAGAACGCAAACATTGCAAATTTTAGAGCTTGAAGGACAAAATTGGGAACTTTTAGCTTCTAAATCAGAAGGCGCTAACTCCTTTTGTGCAATAACAGAGGATATAGGAGACACTCTCTCATTAGACGATATACGCCATACATGCCAAGAAATGTATTCACTCGGGATGTGGAATTATCAAGGCAAAACAGGAATTATTCCCCAACAAGCTCAGCTTAGTATCATGTTAGCTAAATTTTTTGTACCGGGGGTTGACGGGTGGGTCATTCCAGAGGAAGAAGCTGGCTGGTTTCGCCTCCTCGCAGAGCAAAGCGGTTTTATAGCTAAGATCGATTTAACCGATGAAGAAGCTGAAAGACTGCGGTCTATTGCTGCGAATTACTTAGCAAAGATTAAAATTGTCGAAAGATTAATCGCCTTGGACTTTAATCTGCCAAAAGAAGATGTCCACTTCATTACACAGGTAAATTACCATCTGGATGAATTTATCCTTCCCGCACCAGGCCATGCATTTTTTCTTCTAAACTACGCCTTTTGTGCTGAAATGCTTGAAGTAATCATAAAGAATTACTCAGAGCTAGGGGTTTCTGAAAATGATCTGCTCCTCTTGGAAGGGTACCTTCAAGCCAGTAAAAAATTTGATCGTGAACTTGGGCCTTTACTTAAAGATGTCGAAGCTCAGCTTCAATCAGCAGGTTTTACGGTTATTCCTTGTCCAGGACATTTTTTATATGAGCCGAAAGAAATGTATCAACAATTTCCTATGCCATCTGAGGGAATTTGCATCAATTTTATGAATGCCCTTACGGGTTGGTCTTCAAAAACTCAGGGGTATTATTACATTACGCACGGATTGCATGCAGGGGAGCAAGTGGGGAAATTATGTATGGAAGCTTATTCTTTATTTTTAAAACATTACCTTCCAAATATTTCTCTTTTTTTTATTGGATATGATCCTGAAAATTCGGAGGATTTTTCAGAAGCGCTTGACTTTTGGAACCGGTTAGAGACACAGAGTGGGGTGCACTGTACGACATTCCCTCTATAGCTTTCAATTTACCGAAAAAATTACTTAAGGCTAAGACCTATTGTGGTACCCTTGCAGGGCTTCATTGGGGGGGGGTGTCCTTGTCCAGGCTTTGATTCGCTAGCTGTTATGTGAAACCCCTCCGGGAAGTATTACATAGATTACTAAATGTCATATCAATTTATCAGGTGAATTCAAAAAATATTTATTAGTATCACGTATAATCACGTGTTTTGGAATAATGCTTGTCATAATAATATCCTTATGCTAAACTAAAAATAGAGTATAGGGTAAATGGAATAACAAACTTCTTTTTTGAGGCTCATATGTTTGGACTTGAAGGACATAAAAAGAAAAAAAATAATGAAGAATTCGTTTTCGACTTAGAGCACGATTTAAAGATAGCAGAGAAGCGTTTAGCAATTAAGAAAAAAGTCGAAGAACGTCTTCAGCAAGTTAAAGATGTTTTGCGCAGTGGGGAAAATAAGGAAGAGTTTGATCAATGTGGAGTCATGCTCCATGGATACGCTTCCTTATTGAAGATTATCTCTCGGTTTGCGCTTAAAAAGGATTAACCTGTCTTTCCTATTTTGGGAAGGTAATTGAATGATAATTGCAACTTAGCAGTAGAGATGGGAAGAGTATCGATTAGACGAGCTTTTCCGGAAATGCAATTTCTTTTTCTCTGCTACAGTTGAGTAACAAACCTATTGGAGGTTTATATGGCTAATAATGCGTCAGATAGCCCAAAATTTTATGGGCTTCCTACTGGTGGTGGACAACATGCTAAATTTCAAGTTCAAGAACTATTTAATATCGTTAACACAGCAGTCTTAAGTGCGAAAGGTAAGCTTGGAGCAATATCCTCAAACAGAAGCTCTATCAATATTGGGGATATGTTTGAGATGCAAATGTTAATGAACAAGCTATCACAGGTGTCAGAAATGGCAACTAACGTGGTGGCTGCAGGTCAAACAGCTGTTATGTCCATGGCTAGGAACGTTAAAGGATAAACTAGAAAAATTTCTAGTTTATTTAATAACGTTTTGGAGTGGAAGATGGTACCAAAGAGATTATTTCTCTTTAACCTCTTCCACCTATTTGTTGGGCTATTAAGAGAATCAAAAAGCAGTTTCCTACTGAGGAGAAAGTTTCATGGCTGGTAAGCTCGAACAATTTCAAAGTGATTTTGCCTTACTCATCGAGGCTGGTTTCATCGCCGTAAAACAACTTGATGAAATGGGTGCTCACCGCATTTTTATGGCTGCACAAGCGATTAATCCTGATTCAACGGCTCCTCAGATCGGCTTAGGGTATATTGCTCTAAGTAAACTAGATCTTAAAGTAGCGATGAATATTTTTGAAGCGGTTATAAAAAAAGAACCTGAGAATCATTTAGCTCAGGCTTTTCTTGGAATCTGTTTACTACTCAATAAGGAAAAGCGACCTGAAGGTGAAGAACTAATTAAAAAAATTATTGCTAAAACTGAAGATCCGACAATTAAAGCCCTTGGAGAAATATCTCTTGAATGGGCTGAAAAAGATTTAAAAAAGATGAAGACACCTTTTTTTGTGCCGAGTGAGGGATAGCTTAAGCTTCCTTTCTTCACAAAAAATCGTCGTCTAAAGAATCATCCAATGTGAGGAATAAGTTTATGGCTCACCAACATAATTTTGAAGATAAAATAGAGAAAATTGAAAAGGTGGCTGATAAGTCAGCGGCACAAGATTTAGAAAATTTTGAGCCGGAAACTCGCCTTGCTCCCAATCGAGAGCATTTTGATTCTTTGATGACGAACAGAGTCGATTTCGATGTTGGGCATTCCCGCAAGGTGTCGAGTACAGAAAATACTTCTCTAGTTTCTGAGGTGTCGAAAATTGAGCGTATGGCCGATCAGGCACAACGCAGCAAGCCGCAAGAGCTAATTGCTCAGGCTCAAGAAGCCATCACTAAGATCAGTGAACTTAAAGAAAAATTAAGAACTCCTGATCTAGAAATTAAAAAATCTATCCAGACAGAGCTAAGCAACAAATTATCCCACATCGATGATAATTTGAGAGTTGCTATGTCTAAAACGGGGGTCGAATATACACCTCCTGTTGATCCTGGAAAATCTCAAAGTGCGATTGATCGCTTCTTTGGACTTTTGACTGATGGTCAAGAAAAGCTTAATTCTTTAACGAATGACATTTCAAGAATGGATGCAGCTGGAACACCATTTTCTCCGGCTACGATGATCGTTTTACAGGTTAAAGTGGGTGCGATGCAGCAAGAGATTGAGTTTTTTACTGCACTCTTGAACAAAGCTTTGGAATCAACAAAGACAATTATGAACGTACAAGTCTAAGATTTCGCTTTGGTATCAATTGCATTTGCATGTCTAATTTAATTCTTCGGAGCGGCATATGAGCATGGATGATCAGTTTGATCGACTTCTAGGGGACCTGGAAGATCTTGAGATAACGACGATCAATGGACGGATCACCGAGATAGTGGGAATGCTTATCAAGGCAATTGTACCTCAAGTAAAAATAGGGGAAATTTGTCTGATAAAGCGAGAAGGACCTCCTCTCCTTGCTGAAGTCGTTGGTTTCACACGAGAGGAGGTTTTTCTTTCACCACTCGGAGAGATGTCCGGCGTTGGACCTTCTTCAGAAGTTATCCCTACGCGCCTCCCCCTGCACATTAAAGTTGGCCCGAACCTTTTAGGACGCGTGCTCGATGGACTTGGTAATCCACTTGATTTGGATACTAAAGGTCCTTTAGAGTTAACTGAAACTTATCCAGTCATTCAAGCTCCGCCTGATCCGCTTAAAAGAAAACGCATTTTAGAGCCTATCTCTACTGGTGTGCGTGCGATCGATTCTTTATTGACCACAGGTGAAGGTCAAAGGGTTGGGATATTCGCTGCTGCAGGTGGAGGAAAGTCAACACTACTTGGAATGATTGCCCGTAATGCACGTGTAGACGTAAACGTGATTAGTCTTATTGGTGAACGTGGACGTGAATTGCGGGATTTTATTGAAAAAGATTTAGGACCTGAAGGATTGGCCCGATCTGTACTTGTTATCTCGACTTCAGATCAGGCTTCTCAATTACGTTTAAATGCTGCCTACGTCGGTACTGCAATTGCTGAATATTTCCGCGATCAAGGGAAGAACGTCATTTTGATGATGGACTCCGTGACGCGTTTTGCCCGTGCACTGCGTGAAGTAGGGCTTGCTGCAGGCGAGCCCCCAGCTCGTGCTGGATATACACCTTCTGTTTTTGCAACGTTACCCAAGCTCTTAGAGCGCGCAGGAAATTCGGAAAAGGGATCAATCACCGCTTTTTATACGATTCTGGTTGCCGGTGACGATATGAACGAACCGGTGGCAGATGAAGTTCGATCCATTTTGGATGGGCACTTAATTCTGTCCAGTGAACTTGCCCGTCAGTTTCATTATCCTGCTATTGATATTTTATCATCTGCTAGTCGGGTAATGCCCTCGATCGTGCCAAAAGAGCATTTATTGCTTGTAAGTAAAGCGAGAGAGGTATTAGCTCACTATAAAAAGAATGAGCTTCTTATTAAAATTGGGGAATATAAGAGAGGCTCTGATAAGATGGGTGATTTTGCCATCGACAACATCGACAAGGTCAATAAATTTCTGAAGCAAGGGGTGGATGAAAAATGTTCCTATCAGGAGGCTTTGCAACTTTTACGAGCAATTTTTAAATAGCGCTAGGAACTACTCATGACAACGCCGCTGGTGTATCCCCTAGAGCAAATTATTACTGTTAAGGTAAGACGTGTTGAAGAACAGGAAAAAGTCGTAAAATTAAAGGAAAAGCTTTTAGAAAAGGAAAAAGAAAAACTTTTAGAGCGGGAAGCAGACCGTGATAAGGCTAAGGCGCATCATTACGACAAGCTTTTGCAACTTCGTGAGGAGATGGACCACAGTACGACAACAGATAAAATTCAGCAGATGAAGAACTATTTGAATGTTGCAAAAGAGAAGCTTGCCGCTGAGGAAAAGAAAGTTAAGGACCAAATGGCCCTGGTAGAGCAAGCTAAAGAAGCTTTACGAGTGGAAATCGAACTCTTAAAGGTTAAAAGGCAAGAGGTCGATAAATTAAAAATCCATAAAAAGGATTGGACTGCAGAAGCCAGAAAAGAGCTTGAAATTGTCGAAGGACGTGAACAAGATGAGCTTGGTTCCACCTCTTATTTGACAAATCGACGTAAAAGAGGCAAAACGAAAGCTTGAGTGTCATTAAAGGATGAAAAGTGAGGCCGTTATGAATAATAATATTTATGTATCATCTAATTCGGGGAAAGATCGTATTGATCCCGAGAGCAGTAAAACAAAATCGGAAAAAACCGGTTCAGGACAGAACTTTAGAAAATATTTGCATAAGGATAAAGAAGGGGGATCAGGGGAAAGAGTTAAAGATTCCACTGATGTCAGTGAATTATTAGATGAAACGACTGGACTTGAACAGCTCCCGGAAAATGCTGAAGACCAAGTGTTTTCCTTATTTCAACCTCGACCAAAAGTTAAATCTTCATTAACACCCTTCAAAACTCCACCAACTCTTGCACGTCAAGAGGTTATTGCTAACGCTGATGTTAAAAATCCTGATGAGCCTGAGTTTGCTGTCGATGAAAATGGTGAAACAGATACGGCAAATCCTGAAAAACAAGTTGCATCTGAATCAACAATTTCAAATACTCCTGTCGCAGCTTCAGGTCAACCTGTTGTAGCGAAGAAAGAAGTTCGGAGCATTTTTAGTCCGGATCATCAGAAGGAAATTGAAAAGGGTGCTGTAGCACGGGAATCTCCCGCAGCTGTTTTTGCCAAGATTAGAAAAGAGCCCTTAGCAGCTCGTTCTCATACCATGGCGGAAGAGATCGATGATTCAACAAAAGTTACGCAGCCATTGCCTTTGTCATTAACTAAAACTAAGGCTAAGGGGAATGAAGCAAATCCATTTCCTCACGAAGAAATTGATATATCTAGACTAGGACCACAAGGAGCTCCTCCGGTTGTAGCTTTGGAAGGCGTAGCTGTAGCAACAGCTGAAAAGCCAGTTCCAGTGATTTCCAAAGATATGCAGCTTCTTATTGCTCAAATATTAAAAGAAATCTCTGTCGTGTCTACAGGAGATAAAACAGAAACAACCTTGATTCTCAAGCACCCACCCATTTTTGACGGTGCTCAAGTTGTCATTACTGGATTTGGAAGTGCAAAAGGAGAGCTGAATATATCTTTTGGGAATCTGACTCAGAACGCCCAGAATGTGGTTCAGCAGCAGCAGCAATTACTTTTAACTGCCCTTGAAACGAAAGGATACCATGTTCATATCTTTACAGCGACAACAGCAGAGATTCAGCCAATCATTCTGACAGAAGGTCAGACTCCTAATAGCAGACAGCAGCAAAGGGAAGAGGGAAGAGGTAGTCGTGAAGGATCTAAAGGTGGCGAAGGCGAAGACCGCAGGAATGGATAAATGGCTTCATTTTGAGTGGTTTGCTGCTTCTCGCAACCTAGAACGGGCAAAAGGCGTTTAGGGCATAGAGAAAGGAGAAATTAATAAGTCAAACAATCTCTATTGCTTGTAACACCTTTGCATCTTTTGAGAGAGTGGAAAAAACGAGAGGGTAAACAAATATTCAAACAAAGCTTAACTGCGTTTGATATATTTTGTTTACCCTCTCCTATATCAAGCTTCTGAGGCAGGTATGTGGTCTGCTGCATCTTGCAGCAGACACTAATGGCTGTGACCAAACTTTCACACTTTAAATGTAAGTTGTTTTTTTGCCATATGCAAGCTGTTTTTGTTGTTGCTCATGCGTTTGAGTCTTTAAAAAGCGGCTGCAAAATGTTTGTAATTCTTCTCGCAATACAAGTGCGCGCTCTGCAAAAACTTGTTGATCTTTTTGATACTGTTTACGTCCGTCTTCCGTTTCAATATAAATTGGAGTGTAACCTTCATCCGTTAAGTCGTAGGGGCTTGCTCTCATATCTAATTCCCGCCCTTCTAAGGCCAGAAAAAATGTTTTGGCTATAAAGTCAGAGCCGATCCAAGGCCAGAGCTTTGTGGCCCATTTATAGAGATCCATATTCGCATGCAGGCATCCACCCTGCTCCATTTCCAAGCGCGTTTGCAAAAGTGGGTTCAATGAATTTAGCGGTCGGGCTTCTTTGGTGAAAAAGCGAAACGCGTCGTAATGTGTGCAACAAATTGCTTGGCTTTCAACAAACGTAGCTAGATCTTTAGCGGAAAGACGTAGGCGATATCCGTTATGTCTTATGGCTTCAGGGGGAGATTTATATACCATTGCCCATTCATGAAGTCCAAAGCAGCCGAAACGAGGAGGACGTTGTAGGATCTGCCTACATAAATTTTCTACAAATGCAGCCAAGCCATAACCATGTTCATGTATGCGCTCCTGATTTTGTGAAAGAACATTTTCATTTAAACAAAACCAATGATCGCTTAGCCATGGATATTCTTCTCTAATTTTTGGCGTGACGATTAAATTTTTTTCGAAGGAGGGGATCCACTGTTTTAATTTAGCTGGGGAGCAGGAGTAATACGTGAATAGAAAATCATGAACAGGATGCTTTAACCCTAATGAGCGTCGTTTTAAAAAGGCATCAGCGTATGGTCCAACTAGGGCTAAATGTTGATTTGCGCGTGAAGTCCATTCATCGAGACTTAGTTGAGAAGAACAGGGTGGATTCATAAAGTTAAAGTATCAATTAGGTTTTGCAAAACTTTCTCAAGCTTATCAAAAAACTGTAATCTTAGGAAGCCTTAAGAATAATCCTCAGGGCGATTGCATTATAAAAATTGATTGAAAATTTCAAGGCTAGATTGTAGTTTGGTATCTCCACATTAAAAACATGGTAATACCAATGTCTTGCTTCCAGACGACTTATTCATTTAAATCACCTTAAAGAAAGTCCTGATTCGTATTATCTTGAGGGAGAATACAGACGTTTTTTTCAAATAACAACTCGCCATCTATATCACTCTTTCACACAAGTAAAGGGAGAAGTGAGCGTTCTTGTACATAATGGCGGAGACGGATTTGGAGTTCATGCTCATGGTGTTACTGTAACGAATCAAATTGTTCGTGATTTTCCTCACCTTACGGTCTCTCTTTACACCTTTTTCCATCAGAAACTACATTCACTTCCATCTCTTGCAAAGCCAGATCACAGTCGTTCAACATGTAATTTTTACTCTGAATTTCCTGGTAATACTGATCTTTCCTCAAGGGGTTTGGTATCGGCTCAATTCACTTATTAAAAAAAGACACTGAAAACGTACATGTACTTTTATTAAAGAAAGAGCTGCAAAAGTTGCTCCCTCTTCTCCAAGGAATGTCGTACTTGGGTAATGGGCAGACCTAGGGCGATGCCCTAGACATTAATAAGGCACGGGGTCAGCCTGCTATGAGAAACAAATCTATTTATTTAATCCTAAAGCTGCGCTTTTGCAAATTCTTAATCTAGCTTTTGGACAGTTTGCAAGGTGTTGCCGTCGATATCAACAAAAGTTTGCATCTTAACATGGCCAGGTACTTCGATAACTTCTCCTACAAGAGTAGCGCCTTTTTCGATATAGTAGGCATTTGCCTTATCAATATCGTCAACTGAAATGGTGACTATTGCATTAGATCCAGCCTTGATAGGGCATTCATCTGATTCTCCGGCGATGCCGAGAATTGCTCCATTGGGTCCTGAAAGTTCTGCCCAATGATATTCTCTATCAAATTGCTTAAGTTCTAGCCCAGCAACTTCCGTATAAAATTTGATGGCTTTTTCAATGTCTTTAACAACGATCCAGCTTAAATATATTCCCTGCGATTTCATGTATTTCTCCTTTGAAAGTAAAAAACCGAATAACTTGCAAAGAAGTTATTCGGTTAGAAATTGCCGACGACCGGACTCGAACCAGCACTTAGTTGCCTAAAGTAGATTTTGAGTCTACCGCGTCTACCATTCCGCCACATCGGCATTTAAATGTGTAGCCAGAGTCTAGCATGGTTAGGAAAAATCATACAAGAGAAAAAGTGGAAAAAAGGTATCTGCTATTTGTCGCTTTGATAAACTCTATAGAAAAGAAGAGTAAGAATTGTTTTGGCATCTCGGATTTCTCCAGAATGGATCATCTTCATAACTTGTGTCCATGGGAGGATTTCAGGCGTGATCACTTCGCCGGCATCAAGTTTTTGGCCAACAAAATGCAAATCTTTTGCTACAAAAGCGTGCATGACTTCGTTGCTGATGCCTGGAGAAGAATAAAATGTGGTTAGCAGCTGGATTGACTCAGCTTGGTATCCGGTTTCTTCCGCTAATTCTCGAAGGGCCGAGGCTGCAGGCTCTTCTTTGTGTTCGAGAGTTCCGGCTGGCAGTTCCCAGATAGTTTCTCCAATCGCAATGCGTTTATTGCGAATCATGACAATAGAATCTTGATCCATCAAAGGCAAAATGACTGCAGCACCGGGATGAATCAGCGCTTCATAGGCTTTGAGCTGGCCATTTTTTGTTAGAAATTCAGATCGACGTAGATCAAAACGCACTCCTTGGTAAACCAAGGAGGAGTTTTTTAGAAACTTATCTAAATGAGAACCTATTTCTTTTGCTGGAATGGTCATATGTACTTATATGTTTAACACAAATTTTATTTATCGGCAGCTAGGGAGTAGGTGTAAAGCCTCCAGACCCCTTCGTGCTCTTGCATTGTAAGCAGCTCTTTAGCTGTATTTCCACTTGAAAATTTAGTGTCGAAAACTAAAATCATATATTCCCCTTGAGGGGCGTTTGGGGGGTCCATGGCCACTCTCATGTCGACAAGAGTGCGATCTGTCATCGAACCAAGAGGTTTTCTTAAAATGTCCATCGACTGAATCCATTCTTCTCTAGACAATGTGTATTGGATAAACTTCGTCGCTGTTTCCCAGCTTCCACCATAATTTCCCTGATCTAGCAGTTTCAACCAAGCACGTCCTGCTGTTAGACTGTCATCCACAGATTTTTGTAGAGCTGGAGTGGGAGTTGCATATACTTTTGGTGCTTCAAGTACTTGACCCTGCCCTTGAGCAGAGAGATCAACAGCTGAAGCAAAAGAGAGTACTAGAGAAAAAAATAGGGATTTATAAGCCACGTGGAGCCCTTTGGTTGAATTTAATGAAATCTAATTTAATAATTAAAATAATGATATTAAAAGCACAATGAAATAAAGGACCCGTAACTGGAAATTCCGATACCGGTGTGGATAGCAGGTTAGCTAAGTAAGCCGCGCTATGATGAGGCTAGACAACCTAACCTGCTCGTCATCGGAATGTCCAGTTACGGGTTCGCGACTCTATTGTTGTAAATATTCAAATATATGGATGAATTGGGGGAGGGAAAGCTCTTCAGGACGGGCTAAAGTCGTGCAATGAATACTTTGCAGCGCATTCATAATTTTTTCAGGAGCATAGAGTTCCTTTAATGAACTGCGCATCATTTTGCGTCTTTGCTGAAATGCAGTTCGGGTCAAAAGAAAAAAAGCGGTGGCATCTGAAACTTGTTGAGGGAGTTTCAATGTAAATGTGACAACAGCAGAGCTCACTTTAGGAATCGGAAAAAAACATTGATTGCTTACAGAAAAAGCATAGCGAACAGTAGAGTAAAAATTTAAAAAGATAGTGAGGGAGCCGTATTCTTTTGTATGAGGATTTGCAGTAAAGCGACGCGCGACTTCATCTTGCACCATAAGTGTCAAAGAAGAGATTAAATCGTGCATCCCAATAAGTTTTTCAATAATTGCTGTTGTCAAATGGTAGGGAAGGTTTGCAATGACTTTAGCTTTTTGGCCAGGTTTTAATAATGATTTTATGGTTTCTTCTATAGGAAATTCCATAATGTCTTCGCAGAAAACATGCAATTTTCCTGGGCCGCCAGTAAGGCGCTTCAAAGCATTTGCAAGGACGTCATCCCTCTCTACAGCTATTACGTCAGCTCCTTGAGCTAGTAATTCTTCCGTTAATGAGCCAGGACCAGGGCCGATTTCTAATATGAGATCGCCATGCGTAACTTCTGCACTTAAAAGAATCTTTCTGACGATATTTCCATCAATTAAAAAATTTTGAGACAAAACTTTTTTTGGACTGATGCCGAGTTCTTGAAGGAAATTGTGTAATTCTGTTGGTTTATAGATTGCCATAAACAGATTGTATATGATCTTCGGTAAAAAAACAAGTTATTTGTTTTAATACTAGGGTGATTGCATTATAAAATTTTTAAATCTATCTCAAATCTACTTTTATGGGATTATTCATTAAAAGAAATAGGATATGTATAAACGCAAGCGGCAAGATATGCATGATAAAAAGTTCATTATCCTGATCATCATGCCGCTTGCGATTATGCATATCCTGTTTCTTTAACCAGTCATAGCTGCAAAGATACGTCGTTTTCCAGTGAACGTTGCACGGCCATGCATAGCAAGAACATTATCTAGCATGAGGATATCACCTTTTTGCCAAGGGAAGTAAATTGTATGAGACTCTAAAACGTCTAGGATGTGATATAAATCCTTTCTAGGTATTGGTGAACCATCACCAAAGGCTATTTCATGAAGGCGCGTGTACTTTTGAAAATAAAATAGCTTTACGCCTAAATATCGCCACCATCCTAAAAGTTTGGGATTAAAATCGTAAAGATGTGCCTGATTAAACCATACAGTGTCTTTAGTGATCGGATGAGCCATTACAGAGGGGCGTTTTTGGCAAACTCTCAACCAATCCTTTTTCCCCCATGCAAATTCAAAGTCGTTTTCAAGGCATTTTGTTTCTACACTATCTTTTTGATTAGTTTCAAAAACGTCTACCCAAGATTTGTGGCTACGCTGCACCTTGTTTAGGAAATCCATGATTGAACTTTTATAGAAATAGTTTGAAATGTATTGGAGGCCTTTATCGTTAAATTTCATTTTGACATGTTCATCCATCGCAGAATATATCTTTCTAGCATCTGCAATTGTCGTCTCACCCTTCTCTTGTGGTGCAATATGACAATAAAAGTAGATTTTCTTGGGATAATTTTTGACGAAGGAGAGTTCGTTATGCAAAGGTATTTTTATGGAGGGAGGCGCCTCGGTTGAGGTGTAAACTCCATCCTTAACTTTATTTCTAGGGCTGTCGCCCCCGATGTAATCAAGGAATTTCCCCTCGTCAATAGTTTTGATAAATTCAGAAAAATCACTCGCGTCTGAGATTGGGAAATTCCGAAATAAAAGGGCTCCAGGTCCCAATAATTTATTGGCTAAAATTTCCTTTTGAGAAGAGATAAGCTTAAGAGCCTCTTTGAAGGACATTGATTCGGTGGGTTCGATGACAAGTGGCATTTTTTCAGAATTTAACCAGCTTTCTTTTAATCCCTTCATAATCCCTCTAAATTGTTAATTTTGAGCCTTTTTTAAAAATAAACTAAAAAAATTTAATCTATGCGAGAGATAATGATGGATTTGACCAATTTTTAAGTTGAGTTTTCTTAGCTAACCCATTCTTGTTGCCATAGAGTAGGTCAAATATCGAATGAATTGCTGACTTTGTTTCTGCAAAAATTTCAGTTTCATTTGTAAGCGCACTTACTTCTTCAAGAGTAAACCAGCGTAGTCCATCTGTTTCAGCATCGTTTAGTGTTATTTGTCCGCGCACGGGTCTAGAAATGTATACAAAATCGATATGTTGGTGTGCAGGCTGAGTACCATAGGCAGGAATTTCTTCTAATAGGCAGAGATAAGGGCGTGGGAAGCTAGTTGCATTCCAATTGTCGACCCAAAGGTGCTCTTCGGAAAGGAGTTCGACTTCAAGGCCCGTTTCTTCTAGTACTTCGCGTAAGGCGGCTTCTGAGGGGAGTTCATTCGGATCGACGTGACCTCCTGGACATAACCATTTTTGTAGTTTTCGATGGTAAATGAGGAGAGTACGTTCTTCTGAAAAGACATAGGCAGAAGCGACAAATTGGCGTTGCATTAGTTCCTCATATTTTTTATAATTTTTGACCCAAAGGGAACTTTTTACGTAAACCTTAGGCAAGAAGGCACTGGGAATTTTTCTTAAAGAGGAGCTCTTTAGTCAATTTAAACATTTTTGGCAAATACAAGACAATTTGAAATTTTTTTTCTTTTTCATGGCTGGTCCATAAAAGGAAAAGTGAGGGGATTTAAGGGACGAATAGTACTTTACTACAAGTATATAACGTTGACAAACTCGTGTTTACAGTTTAAAATTGTGAATAATTTGCTTTTTTGAGGGTGTTGCAATTCCCTCTGGCCCTCTTAACTCCAGGAATAACTATGCGTAACGTTATCGATCTACTAGAAGAAAGAGGCTTTATAGAAGCCTTAACTAATGAAGAATTGCGAACATTGGCCAACAAACCCCTCAAGGTCTATTGTGGTTTTGATCCCTCAAGCGATAGCCTACATATCGGCAATATGGTTGCAATTATGGGCTTGGCCTGGTTTCAGCGGTGTGGGCATACTCCTGTAGCAATTGTTGGCGGCGCAACCGGAATGATTGGAGATCCTTCAGGAAAGAGCCAAGAAAGGCAGTTTTTAGATAGTGAAACGATTGAAAAAAATCTTATTGGTATCCGAAGCGATTTAGAAGTTATCCTGAATGGCAAAGATGCACAAACAAAGCCTCTTTTTCTTAATAATTACGATTGGTTTAAGCAGTTTTCGGTGATTGATTTCTTGCGTGATGTAGGCAAGCATTTTCGAGTGGGTGTGATGCTTGCAAAAGACAGTGTTCGCTCTCGCATGGAATCTGAGGAGGGGATGAGTTTTACTGAATTTTGCTATCAGGTATTACAAGGATATGATTTTTACCATTTACACAAAGAGCATGGTGTTGCTGTTCAGTTAGGTGGAAGCGATCAGTGGGGGAATATCACTGCCGGAATTGATCTTATTCGAAAAAAAGGTGGGTCTGCAGCTTATGGAATCACATTTCCTCTTCTAACTCGAAGTGACGGGCAGAAATTTGGCAAATCTGAAAAAGGGGCCATTTGGTTATCTTCAAAAAAGCTATCGCCTTATGAGTTTTATCAATATGTTATTCGTGTAACAGATGAGGATGTGATTAAATTAATGCGTCTGCTGACGTTTATGGAGATGAGTGAAATTCGTGAATATGAAGCGATGATGGATCGATCAGATTATGTTCCAAATACCGCTCAAAAGAAACTTGCAGAAGAAATCACGCGTATTGTGCATGGAAATGAAGGGCTTGAGATAGCTTTGAGAGTGACGCAAGCTGCGCTTCCTGGATCTAAAACGGTGTTGGATTCTTCTCTTTTTGATTCTTTAGGTGCAGATATGCCAAGCTGCCAGCTTCAACGTAGTGATGTTATTGACATTCCTCTTGTAGATCTGCTTGTGACTGTTGGATTGCAAAATAGTAAAACGGAGGCTAAAAAGTTAATTCGCAATGGGGGAGCTTCAATGAACAACGACAAGATTGAGGCAGAAACGTCAACAGTTTCTGAGAATGATCTAATTGAAGGGCGATTTTTGTTATTAGCTGTTGGCAAGAAAAATAAACTCCTTGTTCGTATTGAAGCCTGATAATTGGAGTGTTTCTATCTGAGATTGCTGAATCTATCAATGTATTTAAATTGCTAGGTTGGGTAGTGCGAAAGCTCCTGCGGTTGAAGAATTAAAAGTGACCCAATATGTATACATATACATGGGATCACTTTTAATTCGTCAATTCAGGTACTATGAGAATTTTTAACCTAAATTCTTGTTACTTAAGCTTCTGTGTCTCGCAGCGCCCGCCGTAAGTGTCAGTTTTAACCATCTACATTTTCTTTGCGCCCTTCGCGCCCTTTGCTGTTTCTTTGCGTTAAAAAAATAAATAGCACTCTTTTTGTGAGATTTGCTCCTATAAAGATTCTTAAGCGTTGTACAAACTTCTAATTCTATCTATGTGGTGAACTAAATTCCTTTTTTAACGCAAAGAAGCAGCAAAAGGCGCAAAGAGCGCAAAGATCATTGAGAACTCGAATGGGTTTAATTGTCGCTTACGGCGCCCGCAAACTGCGACCTGGACAGTTATATTAAACTTTACAGGCCTTAGGACTCTTTCAAAATAAATGGGGGTTATTAGTTTATGTCTTTAAGACCGGTATAAAATAGCCTGAGTCGCAGTCGCGTAAGCGTCAATTTTACCCACCAGTAAAGAATGAAGAACATTTTCTGAAGGCAAGTTTTATTTTTGCCAGTTTTGAGGAAGTAACTCAGCTAATTTTTGGAAATTATGACTTTGAAGACGACGCATTACATCTTCAAGATAATCTCTTGGATTAATTTTTAGCGCCTTACAGGTTTGAACTAGG
>JACCRY010000093.1 GCA_013813265.1 Parachlamydiaceae bacterium | reverse complement strand
TCAATATCCTAGTCAATTAGCCGCAATTGAGGCGCATATAAGGAGGAGACTGAGGGCACGTCTTGTAAAACAACAGAAACGCCGCAAGAATCTTGTCAACAAATTGATCAAACAAGGAGTTAATAAGAAACTAGCAGCGAAAACGGGATACTCGAATAGAGGGCCCTGGAACTTGTCGCATACAAGAGCTGTAGAGAAAGCATTTTCAAACCAATGGTTTAAAAGACAGGGTACGAAAATCTTCTCCAAGCTCGGACTGGAACACTGGTTCTCCACAGAAAAGTGGGTGAAGTTAGCATGAAGAGCCGTATACGGACCCGTACGTACGGTTCTGTGAGAGGTCGGGGCCTTCGGGCCCCACCTACTCGATTGTAACCTGCATTTGAACCAAGCTTTTTTCTGCAACAAGGTACGGTAAATATTAGGTAAATTTATCGTTATATTGGGCAGAGGGATAGCCAATTTCTCTGCCAAAAACCAGTATTCTCTATTTTTAAAAATATGAAAGGATTTGAAAAAAAAAGTGACATAGCAATCAATTTAACTGTATAACGTTTGTATCTAAACCCAAACAATTTACAGGATCAAATGCTATGTCAACTTCTACCATTGATAACTCAAATTCAATTAATTTGAAAGTCTCTCATGCAGCTCATTTCCTAAATTCCACACAACGCCAAGTTATAGCCAAACAAGCTATAGGTGGTAAGATTCCTATCTCGCACATTGCTGAACGCTATGCTGTCAGTAGAAAATTCGTATATGAACAAAAAGTCAAAGCTGAAGAAGCTATCCATGAAGCTTTTTCCGATCAATCTTCTGAACCGGATAAAGTTCTTTTTTATATCCCGGTGACAAAAAAGTGGCTTACTCAGGTAGTTCTGGCATTGATTTTCATATGTCGGGCTTCATATCAAGGGGTTATTGAATTGTTCCGAGACATCTTCGATTTTAAAATTTCTAAAGGTAGTGTTCATAATATTGTACATGAGCATCTTCAGAAAGCTAAAGAAATCAATCAGCTGCAAGACCTTTCCAAGGTACGAGCCGGCCTTCATGATGAAATTTATCAAGCCGGCGAACCGGTCTTGGTTGGTTGCTGCGCCCGTTCCACTTACTGCTACCTTCTCAGCCTGGAGGAATCATGTGATGCCAATAGTTGGGGCGTACATCTTCTTGATCTTCATGAAAAGCAAGGGCTCTCTCCGGATTTTACAGTTATAGATGGTGGTAAAGCTGCGAGATGCGGTCAAAAGAAGCTTGGCCTGACATACCCGCACACGGAGACACCTTTCATGCTTTAAAACCATGTCTCGAGCTTGTCTGTTATTTAGAAAATCGAGCAATAGATGCTCTCAAAATAGTTGATGAGTTAAAACATAAAATTAAACAGCCAAGAGGTCAATGGAAAAATGAAGACAAGCGATTGACATTATACCAGAAACTATTAGGGGCTGAAGATGCCTTCAATAAAGCAGTCTCGCTTGCAGATGAATTGAGGATACTCTACGGGTGGCTTAAGGGTGATATTCTATCACTTGTCGGACCTTCTTACGCTGTTAGGCTAGAGCTTCTTAAGTTTCTTACTGAACAACTGCTTTTGCGTGAAGCTTCATGTAAACACAAAATTGAACCCGTGCGAAAATATCTTGAAAATCATAGAGATAACCTCCTTGAGTTTGTACCTTTGATGGAAATGCATTTTAATGAGATAGCCCGAGAATTCGAAGTGTCTATATCAGATGTTTTATCCCTATATCATTTGAAAGGCTTGCCTTTACCAAGTAAGAGACGTTGGCAAAAATATGTTGAATTACGTACTCGATTAGGACAAAAATTTTATTGGATTGAGTCGTCAATTGATGAAGTTTTAGGTAGTACTGTGCGGGCAAATTCTCTTGTAGAAAACCTTAATAGTCGATTAAGGACGTATTTTACTTTAAGAAGAGAGCTCGGTGGTGAATATTTACACTTTCTTCAAATTTTTTTAAATCATCGGCGATTTATGAGAAGTGAGCACAAGGAAAGGATTGGAAAAAGTCCGACTGAGCTGCTCACTGGTGAACAACATAAGCACTGGCTAGAAATGCTAGGCTTTAAGATGTTCAAGAAAGCTGCATAAAAATCTTATTAATTCATTTTTAAAATAAACCGACCTAAAAGTGGGCAAGATCCTGATCGCTTTGTGTTACCCATTTTTAGTTAATTTTGAACCATGCC
>JACCRY010000039.1 GCA_013813265.1 Parachlamydiaceae bacterium | reverse complement strand
TGTTTAAACAAGCCGCTTAAATAATCTCTTAAATCCAGAAAATCATTTTTTAAAAAACCGGCCTAAAAGTGGGCAGGCTCGTGATCGCCTTATGTTACCTAATTTTGGTCATTTCTGAACCATGCCAGTTTATCAGATTAAACGGGGGATTAATGGATACCGCTGACAAAGAATTTTCTTCTAATGGTTGTCCAGATGATCAAATCTCTTCGCAAGAATATGACGCAATGTTTGTAGAAGGGGAAAATTCTATAATAAAACCTTCCCAAAACCTTAATTCTGATCATGAAGCTTTCATTATTTTAAAAGAGAAAGCGGATAATGGTTCCGCTGGTGCTCAGTTTCAAGTTGGTGGCATATATAAAGATTTAAAAAACGTACAACATTCCTACGAGTCAGCCTTTCATTACTATCTGTTAGCGGCAAATCAGGGTCATCGGGAAGCCCAAGTAATTTTAGCTATGTTGTACGAGGACGGACTCGGCGTAAAACAAGACTTTGGGCATGCTTTTCATTACTTTAAACTCGCTGCCGATCAATCAAGCTCTGTTGCTTTAGTCCTCTTAGGTAAATATTATGAAGAGGGAAAGGGTAGCGTTGAAAAATCAGAAGAAAAAGCCTTTAACTGTTACCAAAAAGCAAAAGCGTCTGGAAATCCAGTTGCTTGGAACTATTTAGCTGAAGCATATGAACGAGGAAAAGGTGTCGAAAAATCAGAAGATAAGGCTTCATTTTGTAAGCAAAAAAGATTTCAAATCATAAAAAAAGAAGCAGATGAAGGGGATTTAGATTCTCAATCCACTGTTGGATGGTTTTTTGAAAATGGAGAAGGGGTGGAAATGTCCATAAATTCTGCTGTGAGATATTATCAGCTGTCTGCGGATCAAAATTCCTTGAGTGGTTTGTTTCATTTAGCTAGATGCTTTGCAGAAGGAAAAGGGGCTCCAAAATCATATGAGAAAGCCATCTATTATTATAAATTGGCTGCGGATCAAGGGTATGTTCTTGCTCAATTTTCATTGGCTCAATTCCTTTTGATGAATAAAATAAATGAGGAGGAAGCAATTTTCTACCTTAAGTTGGTCATACAAAATGGGCAGAACTGCCCTACGTTATCCGCTTTATGTGAAAATGAACTAGCTGAATGCTTTGAAAAGGGAGCAGGAGTAGATAAATCAACGCAAAATGCTATATATTATTACGAACTTGCTTCTAAACATGGCTATTCAATCGCTCAGCACAGATTAGGAGATGCTTACTTTAACGGAGATCTGGACCTTGATCAGTCTCCGGAAAAAGCAATTGAATATTATCAATTGGCAGCGAACCAAGAATGTTCATCTTCTTTAGTGAAGATCGCTCAATGCTATGAAAAGGGAGAGGGTGTAGAACAGTCTCCAGAACAGGCTTTTTATTTATACAATTTATCAGCTGAAATAGACATCAAAAAGGGATCTAGCGATTCAATTTATGCTTTAGCTAGATGCTATGAACTCGGAATCGGGGTTGAAAAATCTTTAAAAAATGCAATTTATTACTATAAATTCGCTGCTGAAAATGGCTTTCCAAGTTATTATAAGGTTGGTTGTTGTTACAAAGAAATGGGGGGAGAAAAGAATGCTAAGGAAGCTGCTACATACTTCAAAATGGCCATTACAGAAAATAATCCACTTTATCCAAAAGTCCAATTTGAATTAGCCAAAACTCTCCAAAGAGGATATGGAATTGATAAATCCGTTGAGGAAGCTTATACCTATTATCGCCTTACTGCAGACCAAGGAGACGCATGCGCTCAATACTTTATAGGAAATTTATATGAATGGGGAGAAGTTGTTGAACAGTCCAAAGAAAAGTCATTACACTACTACAAACTGTCTGCCCATCAAGAATATGGCCCTGCTTTAATCAAGTTAGCAGATTATTTTGATTCAAAAGAAGTGAAAGATTATGAGAAGGCTTGCGAATATTACCAAATGGCCGCTGATCTTGGATATCCAGAAGCGCAATGTGAAATAGGGTGTCACTGTCAACTTGGACATGGTGTAGATAAGGATATTTGGAAAGCAGTTTATTATTATCAATTAGCCGCTGATCAAGGACACTCTGGAGCTTTATGTAATCTGGCTTCCTGCTATGAAGTAGGGGGGGGAGTTGCACAATCTTCAAAAGAAGCATTTAAATACTATAAAAAGGCTGCTGACCAAGGATTCGCTTGTGGACAATTCAACGTTGCACGTTATTATAGTTTAGGCTTTGGCGTAAAAGAATCGTTAGAAAAAGCAATTAAATATTATGAGCTAGCATTGGCTCAAGATTATAAGAAAGAAATAATATTGGAAAGAATTTCCGAATGTAAAAATGTACAATCGAACAGAAAAAAACTAAAGAAAGTACATGCACCCCTTGCTCCTGGAGTACTTTTTTATCCCGGTACGAAAAAACTGGATGTCTCTCAATATTTTAAAGATGGTCGCCTTGAGGTTTTAAAAAAGATCTTTAAGCAATTGTGTGATTCCGCCATTTGTGTAAAAAGCTGCGACTTAAAGGAGGTAGAAGTTCAAATTATTCGAGATGCTATGATAGACAATCCAAGATTTGCTTTTTTATGTAATAAGGCGGATGTTCAACATATTTATCATTCATTTAAAGAAATTGGCTATTATCCAAAATCTTGTTTAAAATGTAGTAAATTCAAAGGCAATGATCTCTATAGATTATTGTATATAGATAAATGTGCCTAAAAAAATTGCTACTTATTGCGGATGCTGCTTCATATTTATCTAATTGAGTATAGCTCATATACTCGGTTTTACGTAAGAATGGATCTAATCACAATGCTTGTATTTGAAGGATTAAGGAGGCCTATCCTTCTTTGCAAATGAGACCAATTACGGAGACTATTTTGATACCATTCGTGTGTCCATCCGTCATGATCCGCTCCTTATAATCACCTTTGATATTCTGAGCCATCTCGAAAGTGCGTGAACCTACGCAAAATATACATTTGATCGCTCATGGCCCATGACTATCGACAAATTTTATACTCCTTCAGCTAGTCACATCCTCTGGTTCGAGGCTGGATCATCCTTCCAGCTGAAAAGATTCTGGAAAGTTGAAGAGGCGAAATATGGAGTTGAAAGGTAAAAGCGTTCTCCAACAATTCCCAATAACTTTTAATAGAGGTAGGATTTTGGTTTTAAAATTTCCATGTAGTTGTAATACTTCGACCATTTCTGATTTACCAAAATAGCTCAAATGCTGACTTTTGTTCGCTATTTTTGAGCTGTTCAATATTTATTGAACGGTGTATTTTAATGAACAGCAGGAGATTATTATGAAGGTCGGTTTTTGCAATGAAAAACCTGTGGAAGGGAATATCTATTCTGATAATTCATCTCTTATCCTTCATAGATTCTGAATGTGCTATTTGTAATGGTAGCGTGGAATTTATTGGTAGTATCTTTTATAAGATGTCTCTGCAGACACAATAGTATGCATGCGGAATTGATCGGACATAAAAAAAGTAAAGTAGCTGTTACCAGACTGGAGCAAGCCTTCAGGAGAAACTACTGCAAAATGTTTGAAAAGATTGACAAAATATCAATAACTAGTATGATGATGATGATGACGATGATCAAGAGTAAGGCGGTTTTGTGGGTCATTAAGATGACTTTTTCTCAAATTAAACTCATCCTAAATTGAGGTTTTTTATGTTTCCAAGTTATAACAATAACTATAATTGGTCTTCCGATAAACCATTTGTAGGAGATTCTCGTGTCCCCATCAAAAATGGCACTGAATACCATGGTTATCAGACTTATGCTGGTCAATATGCTTCACAGGGCATGTATGAGGACGCTGCGAAATATTTTCAGATGTCAGCTAATTTACGTGCAGACCAAATTAAAGCTCTGCCACAATTAAGTGATCAAGGCCATGATAGAGCTGTTGAAGTTAATCAGATGTTGTCAAATTATTACAATGGGCTTGCTAATTGGCAGAACGCACCAAATGTAAATATGAACAATGTTCCAAAAGCTGCGAGTTATGGTCTAACAGAAGATTTTGTTAATAAACTTGAATCGACAGGAAAAGTTCAATTTGGAAATGCAGTAAAAAATAATAAATTGTACTTCTAACATGAAACCTCAATAAATTCGCATGTATATAAGAGCCGGATAATGGAGCCAAGAATGAGGAAATAATTATCAAGTACATGCTAGATTTAGAAAAACCCGGTTCAATACGAACCGGGTTTTTCTTAAATTTTTTTTCATGTTCTATTGATTGTTTAGGCCAAAGGTAAAGTCAATTGAACAATTTCTTCAGGTAATAGGAGAGCCCGCTGCATTTTCGATAAAGTTCATTAGGCGGGCGGACGATCTACATGTGATTGCTTTAGGGTCTCTTACGGGTGAAATACCGTTCAAAAAACGCACTAAAAACAAAAGAATAAGACATAATTTATCTATTAATAGCAAGATCTTTGGTAAAGGTGTGACAAACTGCGGTCAAGGAGAAATTTCTGGACGCACTAATCTCAAAAATATGAAGGTTAATTATTGGACAAATTCGACCTATGTCACCAATCCAGATGGCACAAAACATTATTTTAAAAGAATAGAAGTAGAAAACGAATATAACGGCTCTACAGATTATTTACAAAAAACAATTAAACTAGATGGGGTTGCCACCAGATACAAGACTGATGGTCATCTTCTTATTAGAGCTAGATTGTTGACCCATGAAAATGAGTCGGCAAATTAGATAGCTTTTAAGCCTCTTGACCTAAGTGAATTAAAAAAAGTATTTACTTACAGATAAAGACTGCAGCCGATTTTATAGAGTGGTTTACGTTTTTCGATTATCCTTCTTCTTTAAACTGGAGATATCTATGAATTTTAGATCAAGCGTTTCATGTACCCATACATATGATGAAGCTCTGAAGTAAACTTCTTCTTAAATGAAGAGGAGGCTCTTACTGTTACGATAGATACCGAAAGACTCCACATAAGATCAGTCGAGGCTTCGGATGAAGATTATGGCTGTTTTGCCGCTTTATTTGGTGATCAGGATGTAATGAGGAAATTTGCTACAGGACAAACTAAAACTAGAGAAGAGGTGGTAGCTCGAATTAAAGATGTTTGGGTAAAACGCTGGCATCAGAATGATCCCTATAATGGTCTAGCAGCTTTTAAGAAAGATACGGATGAGTTTCTAGGTCATGTGGTCCTCGGACACTCAGGCGTACAGGGACAATCCGAGCATGCATACCTTTTCATGAAAAATTATTGGGGTAAAGGATTTGGAACAGAAGCTGTACCCGCAGTTGTAAAAGATTATGCCCCAGCAACTGTTAAGGAAGGGTATACTTTAGAGGGTAAAACTCTAGAAAAAATTATAGCAACTGCAAGGCCGGACAATCCAGGCTCTGTGAAAATTTTGGAAAAATTAGGAATGCATAAAATCGGTGAAGAAGAAAAGTATGAAGCTTTACGGCATCATTTCGCGATTAATTTATGTGATTTTCCCCGAAAATTTTAGACTGATTTTTAAGCGAAATAGTTATCAGACGTTAGATAACATTATTTTGTGAATTAATTACTTCTATTCTGGTTCTTTGGCTCTGTCAAAATAGAATGACAGCAAAGTTAAGATTTGATAAATTCAACATGAATTTTCAATGCTGGATGGAGTGTCCAAAAAGCGGGACTTCCATTTAGCTGAATTTAAATTGATATTATTTCTGATTACTTGAAAATTTTATATACTGTTTCTCCCGAGTTTTCTTTTTGATAAGTTGTAGGCATGTTATTCTAGCTGGATTGGATGGACGCCCAGCTGGTATTTAGCTAAATGAATGCTTGTTTTATTATTATCTTATCTTTCGGAAAGAACTTGTTTCGGTCGGTTTTTTAAGGTGTCATAAATAGGTCGACCTGGGAGTTGAGGATCAAATTCATAAAAGGAGAATTTTGCAACATAATATGCTTACTATCTGTAGGATACAGCTAGTTTTTAACAAAAATTTTGGTAACTCTGGCTATTTTTGCAATTACCTCTTATGATCAGAATAGAGAGAGACTTGGACGTGTAACATTTTAGAAAATTAGATAATACATCAATTAAGGAAAACATGAATATACATGCAGAATAGAAAGACGTTGGGATATGGGATTCAATCAATACGAATATAGAAGGAAAGGTCAGGCTTTTTTATCAAGAAAATATTTTCACCAAATTCTCGCCTAATTATTATAGCAGCATTCCTTTCATAGGTTCTTATTTACCCCCAATAGAAACTCAAGAAAAAAAATTTATCTATCGAGCAGAACTCATTTTACTTCCTAAACAGTTAGGATGCTTTTTTCCTAACAACCAAAATTTAAAAACTTTGTTTTTAAAATATGGACTATTAAGAACAGGAGGAGAAGATAAAAATTCTTTAATATTTTCTATATGCAATGATGTCATACGAAAAATTATAAATTGTATAGAGACAATCATACCTTTCAATGAAGAAAGGCTTAAGCAACTACCAAGAGGCATATCCAAAGTGCCTGCTTTTAAAGCGTAGAGTTTTTCTTGATTTTTCAGTTTCCAATCCTTCTATTATAGCATTTTGTTATTCTACGCCTATCTATGTAAAAACATTGACTGGAGCAACTTTTCTCGTCGATGCAGAACCTCAAGAGAGTATCTTGTCTTAAAGCAAAACGAATAGTGACAAAGAAGATATACTAAAAAGCACCAAAGATCTTTAATTGGCTGGTGAGGGGGTAACATCCATTTGTTTATAATGTAACCCATGGGGTAGATGCGAATTTTTGCAGAATTTAACTCTGTGCCTCCCTTTTTTTTCTCACCCATAAAGCCATTTATAACAAATACGAGGAGAATAAATCACCATGCAAATACTAAAATCTCTCTATAGCGAATGCGATAATAGGCATAATCTTGATCAAGTTGATCGGTTAAATTTATCTCCACGATTAATTAGCGCCATCCATGCGCAAGCTAAAGGTGTTGCTTGCCTAGTCAACGAGTCAATTTTAAGAAAAATAGAAGGGGGATGGAAATTTATTGACAAAGTCCCTACCCTTTCTGAACAACTAGAAAAAAAATTTGAGCAGAAAAAGTTTAGGAAAGAAGAAAAATTTGTTAGTGAATACTCTCCTGGCTTTGGAACAGCTTTCTTAATCGAAAAGCGCTTAGCGCTGACAGCGGCGCATTGCATTTGCAAAGACAATACCGTCATACTCAACGAAAAAGCAATCCAATCAACTAGGCTTGTGTTTGGCTTTCACAATGTAAATGAGGATCCCTCTGACTATTTTTTTGCTGACAACCAGGTCTATCAAATCAAAAAAGTAATTAGCTTTCAATACACAAGAGCCCAAGATAAATCCGGAAACTTTACTGACTGGGCGGACTGGGCGCTTCTTGAATTGAATGAAGATGCCCCTTTCACTCCACTTCGAATGAATATGACTAAAAAAGTGGCTAAAAGGATCGACCTTTACATGCTGGGCCATCCGACGGGATTATCTCTAAAATTTGCCCATAAGGCTACCGTTCAAAAAAACAACCACGCGGATTTTTTTGAGTCCGATTTAGATGCATTTGAAGGTAATTCAGGATCTCCCGTTCTTAATCAAGAAGCAGAAGAGGTAGCGGGAATATTATGCAGTGGAAATGTAGACTATGATGTGATTAATCATTCCATTCAAGCACATCGCATTTCCCGACTTGAAGTTGGCCAAAAAGGATATGAAGTTTGTCAAAGAGTAAGCAGTCTCCGCTTCCTGTATGATGAACATCTTTTAGGAATTAGAAACTCAAAAATTCAAGAAAACGTTTCCAAGATTATCATCAAAGCCCTTAAAGATCGTTATCACGCCCTTATTATTAAAGATAACACTGTCGATCTTCTCCTTTTGGATTCTAAAGGAAGCCCTTTTTGCCTTGAAAGGCTTTTTGTTACAAATCAATATACAGGAAAAAAACGCCTTCTCATTATAGGTGAAGCGGGAAGCGGAAAAAGTTTCTTGAGCCAGCAAATTACCTCTAAGTGGAATCAAAATGTTCTATGGCCAGATAAGTTTAAAGCCCTTTTTTGGATCCCTCTATGTAAACTCAAGCATGCACACTCCTTAGAAACAACAGCTTCTTTCATCTTTCGGGTCTGCTGTCAAGAGCACAGTGAAGATCTTTATCCGGATGATCTCAGAACGTACCTTACTCAAAATAGAGATCAAATTCTTTTTCTCCTCGATGGGATCGATGAACTCACCGAAAATTGTGTTCACAAAAAAATCTTAGATGAAATTTTAGAATATCCCTATTGGATAGCCACGGCACGTTCAACAGGAACGTACAGCATCGCGACAGACCTCACCATAAAAAATGGAGGTTTGACTCCCTTTAACATCGATCAATACCTTCACAAGAAAGATATTTCTCTAATAAATAAAATTCATCAGAACCCCATTCTTTTTAACCTCTGCCGTATACCCATTCATCTGGAGGTGATTGCCTCCTTTATGAAATCCTCTAAAAGCAATATTTGCATGATCCATTCGATGACATTACTTTGTGAAGAACTTTGCTTCAGACTGCAAAAGCATTTCCTCATTAAGAAAGGGTTGTCAATAGCTTGGATATGGGAAAAGGAACACTTCCAACAAAAAGAAATTTTAAAACCAGAATCTGAAAACCAATCCAAGGAAATCAATTTCATAGGTAATTTATTTGAAATTCTAGAAACTGCTGCCTGGAAAGGACTTCAAAAGGAAAAAGATCTGATTTTAGAGACCGGCTTCATTCAGCTTCAAGAAAATCAAGAATACTCTTTCGTAAGCCCTACCTTCCAACAATTTTTTGTTGCCCGCTATCTCATTAGGCTTCTCAAACAAAATCGAACTCAAGCCATTGAAATCCTTCAAAAAATGAAATCCGACTACCAACACGATATTGTGTTGGGCTTCATGGTTGACCTTCTCAAAGAAGATAAAGAAAATTTAGAAACCTTTCTTAAAATCTTAAATCATCCTCAAGAAGGAATTGGGATCTATTCGGCTCATCTCCGCACTCGCTTTCTTAAACTGTGCGGCTGGAAAGGAGATCCTGGTGATCTTTTTGCATCCATACAAAGCGCCATTGAACTGAATGATTTTTCCTCAGCTGAAGATAACCTACTCTTTTTGTTTTCTACCGATGCTGACCCAAGACTTTGCTACAACTATCTTTTCAAATTGCTCCCTCATTTTAAGACTCTAGAATTTCTTGTAAAAAACCTCCCTAATTTAATTCAGCGATCTTCAGATCTAACAGACCTCCATTATCAACTTAATACCAAGCTTGCTCATTGGAACATTAATAAAAATCAATATCAAGAAGCAATTTACTGGTCGGCCAAAGCTCTTCAAATCTCGCAATCGAAAAGAGCCCATGAACTTACGTCTCAACTTTTTTTCAAAATCATCGAGAAGCATTTGCAGAATTTTCTCGATAGCGGAGATTTACAAATAAATTTGAAGGAGTATCTTATAAGAGCCGATTCTTTAATCCCATTTTGCGTCACCGAAGAAGATCGGAACTCATTATACACCCTAGTAAAAAGTAAGTTAAAAGCGCATCCCAATCAATTTATTTACGAAAGACAAACAATTCTAGAGGTATTGAAGACACCTTTTAAAAGGCAGCTTTTCACAACGGAAAAATACCTTGAAATTTTTCAAAAAAACCCCATTCAAGCCGTGCGGAATTTCTTAGAAGATCTTTTTCTGATTTTAGGGAAGCCTCCTTGCCACTATGACATCCGAAAAGCAAAACTTCTAAACAAAACCGCATGTGAATTCGTCATCCTTGTCAAAAAGGCAGACTCTTATTTTACGTCACTCATCGAAATTCTAAAAATTCAGCTTTTACTGATAGGCAAAAATGCAGAAATTAAATTGGTGACAAGCGAGTCAACTCTGGACTCTTATGAATTAAAAACAATTAGTTTAAAGACCAATCATCCAGCTCTTTTTCAAGAATCTAAAAAATTCCCGATCAAGCCCCCTGAAATGAATACAGAGTGGAAACAATGCTACGCCACTTCATTACTTGAATTTCTTACCGATCTTGCTCTTTACTATAACATCGCCTACACGAATATTTTTGATCTCATCGATGCGATAGAAATATTTACCAAAGATAGCCGCACTCTCCTCAAAGAAAGCGTCGCCTTGCTCGATAGCGACGAAATCGAATTAATAGAAAAATGCCATTTGTTGGTAATGTCTCCTTTAACACATTGCATTTTTAATTCTACTCATCTCCCCATCGATCTTGTCCAAATTTCCTTTGATAAGAGCTTTCCCATCCCTTCAAACAATCTTACCCGACAAATTGCTACTCACCTCTGGCAAACAAATGCCCCCTTAGAAACACATCTCTTCTATTTTGAAACCCTTTCTAAGCAGCCCCAAGACTCTCCTAGGCAAATTTATCTTGAATGCATTAAAAATAAACCGGAAATTTTCCAAATTCTTCTGGAAATTCCCAATCAGTCAGGTCTCCGTCTTGGCTTTGGACGAAACTTAGAGAATTTAGAGCTTGGACTTTACGCGATTACTGACGACAGATTTCAAGGTGGAGAAGAGACCGTGGCAATTACTACTTGCTCCTCTTCTATACCACGCTACTTAAAACCCTTTTTTATTAAGAAAATCTTAGAAGGCACAGATGTTCGCAAAATGTATAAGAACGGGGCACACCGAGTTTGTCGCCTCGAATATCAACAATATGATTTCCATTTTAAACAAAAACCTTCCCATCCCTTAATGGAATATGCGGTTCACAATTTGACTTCAAGAATTGCAGGAAATATAACTCCTACCAATCTTCTTATTCGTTTCGATGTGCGGACTTCTAGTGGAAAGAAAAGTTATCCCGTTCTCATAAGCCAAACGATTTCTGGAAAAAATCTAAAAACAGCTTGGCAAGAAGTAAAGGCTAATCCGAATTTCACTTGGACTCTTCTCTGTGCAATTCTTACCCGCCCTGGTGACGGAAGGCTTTCCAATTATATCCTTGACCATGAGCAAAATCTTCACTGCGTCGATAATGATATCTCCTTTGTCGAACCTGTTGTCAAAGAAATGCTGTCGCGATCTGTTAACTTCTGCTCTTCGCCCTTTTGCGTACTACCACTGAATACTCCACTCGACCTAATGGTACTACAACAATTTAGCTCGCTTGATTCCCTTGCAATCCTAGATGCTTGGATTAACGATGTCATCCAAAAGGAGAAAGAGTATATCAAACTCTTTACAGAAGAGGAAAGAAAAGTTCTTTACCAAGAAGACCCGATTAATTCTTTTACGCCCACCATTCTCTTTCGAGAGGGGACCCTTGCGACTCTATACCTGCAATTTTGGCAGTTACAAAATAAGATAGGTCTTATTCTAAAAAATAATTCTATTCCCACAGCAGGTGATCTCCTTAAGATGATGATTAGCTTACGCGAAGAGAATATAGGTCCGTACATACACAAATCCTACAATAACATGCAACCAACTCCAGAAAAAAAATTGCAAAAGTCGACCTCCAGAAATCAAGAACATTCAATGACATCGATCCAATATCAACAGGTTTGTTTAGGAAAGATTCCCACCCTTCAAGAGATCGAAAAAGCCAGACTCTACTCCCCCGAGAAGGCAAAAAAAGAATTTCTTTTTACTCTTCTAGAAAGAAGCTCTCATTATGCTTCTGTAAAAAGCAATATGCAAGGAACGACTTTACAAGCCAATTTTCAGGATCTAAAAAATGATCTCTCTCGACAGCGCCTTGTCTTACAAGCCCTTATTGAACAAGCAAAAATTCTAAAGCCAACTTCTGTTATCATTCAACATAGCAGTATTCTTAAGGCTGAACATTTACAACTCTTCTTACATTCAAATCTCACTCATCTCGATCTTCGCTACTGCTCTTCAATTGACAACAACGCTCTTTCTCTCATTCACACGTCTTGCCCTCAGCTCAAAGAGCTCTTGCTCTCTGGAACAAATATTGCTGCATTTCAAGGGGGAGTGTTCTCTCGTATCCTTGAGTTTCTCCAGCTAAAAACTCTCGAACTTGATCGGTGCCCTACACTCTACACTGTTCAACTACGTGCTCCTAAACTTCAGCTCTTTACAGCCAAACACAACCCTATGCTTCAAGATTTACAACTCAAAACTATGCCTAACTTCCAAGTAGATTGTACAGATTCATTTAAAGCACGAATAACCCATTTGCCATTGGAGTGCGTGAGAACATTGAAGGGGCATCGAAAGTCGGTGAGGGAACTTGTACTTCTTGCTGACGGCACTTTGACAAGTATATCTAATGATAAGTCCATCAAGCTGTGGGATCTCACGACCGGTACTTGCAAACAGATCTTACAGGAGCATTCAACTTTGGCGATGGTACAGCTTTTCGATGGCACCCTGGCCATCAGCACTACTTGGGGTACCACCATCAAGTTGTGGGATCCTAAGAGCGGAGCCTGCGTAAAAGATCTTCAGGGGCATAACGATTGGACATCAACTTTCGCACAACTTGCAGATGGAACCTTAGCTAGTGGATCTGAGGACAATACCATCAAGCTGTGGGACCCGATAACTGGCGCCTGTAAAAAGACTCTTCAATGGCATAAAGCTCCCATTAGAGCTCTATTGCGGCTTGCTGATGGCACATTGGCCAGTGCTTCTAAAGACAAAACCATAAAGTTGTGGGATTCGATGACCGGAGATTGCAAAAAAACTCTTGAAGGGCATTCAAATGAAGTGTATGCCCTCTTACAGCTTGCCGATGGCACTTTGGCCAGTGCATCTGAAGACTATACAATCAAACTTTGGGATCTAAATACCGGAGCCTGCAAACAGACTCTTAGACACTCTAGTTTGGTTCATACTCTCTTGCAACTTTCTGATGGCGCTTTGGCCAGTGCGTCTGAAGACAATGCCATCAAGCTTTGGAATCCGACCACGGGGGCCTGCAAGAGAACTCTTAATTCGCCTAACCATGATGAGATGGACTTTTTTGAGTTAAAATCAGGGCGAAGGAATACTTTAGTGCAATTTGAAGATGGCACCTTAGCATTTGCTTCTACAGGCAAAAACATCACACTTTGGGATCCAACCACTGGCGCCTGCAAACAAACACTTAAGGGACATACAGGCACGGTGAATACTCTAGTGCACCTTGCCAATGGCACCTTGGTCAGCGGCTCTGAAGACAATAGCATTAAACTGTGGCAGTAAATCTTACAAAGAACAAATCTTCCTGCCACTATCTGCTGTGTCGAAGTAAATAAATTAAGGACTGGAGTTGTTTATATACACTTAAATGAAAGGCAAAGTGTAGAAAAATAGATGTTAATTTTCTTATATTTGATTTTCTTTTTTTAGCTTTTTTGTAATTTTTAGCTTCACCGTGACGATAGGGTAGTTTCTTGGAAGTTTGATGAAGGCTGTATTTTTTGGAAGTAATAGAATTTTTGAGGGAGAAACTATTGGTGAGCTTTTCGTTTGGGTAGATAAATTTACTCCATCACGGGCCTCATGTGCTCCATACGAAATCCCTTCATTAAATTCTTTCATCACAATCACCAAAGGATTTGGAGATTCTATCTGCGATTTCAGGATCTTGTTCTGCAAGGATTACTTTGGTCAATGCATTTCCTATGATTGTTTTAGAAACTTTACGCCCATAAACACTTTCTAATTGAGATGGACTCTGTAAAGATAAAATGGCGTAGCCTCCATATTTTCTTCCTTCAGTTAGAAGGACTTCAATATTTTTAACCTTTTGTAAGGAGGGGAATTCATCGATGATAAACCAAATTCTTCTGTTTAAATCGGGTTCCAATGTCAATAGACCCTTAATTGCAGATGAAATCCAAGTGCTTAAAAGTGGCTGAACTGCGGTGCGTTGTGAGGGGAGACAATATAAGAATAACCAAGAATTTTGATTGGAATCCGAGATCCAATCGTGAATAGAAAATGGTGTTTCTGTATATAGATTGCGTGTTTTTGAATAAAACCGCGAAATGTCAATTAGCGGTTTTTAGTCAAAACATCAAATTTGCAATCACTTTCATTCATTCTTTAGGCTTATTACTTTTTAGGCGATCAAAGATAGCTCCCCGCTTCTTCATGGGGGATTTTTTGCGATTTGGTGCGCTTTTTTCTATTCGAATTCATGCCGATACTTGCAGTGAATCTTATAACAATTTTGACAACCTTTATAACGGGACGGATTATTCCATTTGCACCCACAACACGTCCATCCTAAATTCAAGGGAAAATCAGAGCATAAGAAATCTAAATAGTAACCTTTCTGATCGCAGTGAATGCTTTCGAGCGGGATGGAAATTTGATCAACTTTTAGATAAATTTTATTGTTCGCTAGGTAGAGGGCCTCAGGCTTGATGTAGGTACAATTCCCTACCTCGTCCGCTTTCCACTCGTCTTCATAGCGGCTTAGAGTCGATATCACTTCTTCAAATTCGTTGCAATCTACTTCTGAATGATATAATTTGATATCAATAGCGGTCGAACAGGCATAAGTTAACGCTACTTTGAACATAAAAGCAAATAAGATAACTGCTAAATATAGGGTTTTCATGAGTGCTCCTTTTGACATGACAAAAAAGGCAAAAAAAATCTTGTTTTTCTTAGCCAGCCTCTTTCTTGTCGTGATTGGATTGTTTGTTATGCACCCGTTTTATATCTCATCGATAAAGACAAGGCAAGAGCAAATCAAGACGCATCTTGAAACTCTTGCCCCTCTTGAGCTCGAATATTTGACGAACTTTTTTAAGCGTCTTGTTTTTTCAGGATCTTTTGGCTATACAATTTTTGCTGATAAGCCGATGAGCTTCGAAGTCATACATATGGATATGGTAATTCCATCAGAAAACATAGATGAATTTGACTATATGGCTCTAGAGCACATACTTGATGGCTACCGTCTCCGAGAGGGGCTAGAGACTTGGCAAAAATATGCCCATTGTTTTCCGTTAAATGGGTATAGCATCATTCCCTTTGCATGCCCTCTAGTAAATTGCATTCGAATTGCGATTATCAATCATCATGCATTTATTAAAGTTGTTTCAGCAAATCTTTCAGATTTTCAATTTGTATTAGGGAAAGATTTGTCTGCGGAAATGATTTTGGAAAAATTTATTGCAGAAGATACTACTTTTTTTGAGTCAATTTTTAATCATGACGGTTTGCTTGGCACACTTTTGGGATTCGGCCGTGGGAATGCATGGGAATATATGAAAATGAGAAACTCAGACTTCAATAATTTAGAATCCGTTTTGCATTTTTTTCCAGAGAAACCCACAGATGTAATTATTTTCCCCCCACAATTTGGGGTTAATCCTAAAACTGATGAGACTAAAGATCTTCGTAAAAAATACGCAATCCAGTGGGAAGAAGTTGGCAAAATTTATCTTGACCCTAACTTTCTTGAGATTGTTCTCTTTAAATTATGTGGTTTAGGGGGTTTGAAGACAAATGGTGCGGAAACGTATGCTAAGGGTTTTACCTCAGAGAATATCAGTTTAAGGCATAGTGCGTTCAATGTTCTTCTCTTTGCCCATGCTGAAATATCGATATAAAGTGGCTCGTGAAATTCTTAATGTTTTGGACTGTGATGGGATTAAAAGATCTTGAAAGGGTGTAGATGTGGAATCTCTTGGCAGGTCTTCTGGGCCTGAAACTTTTACAAGAAAAATTTAATGTACGCACAAAGGTCTGTGCTCTTTTTAAGCCATTAATGAAATGTAAAAAGCACGTCAATTTGCTGATTTTCATTTTTTTTTTAAATATTCGTTTATAATGACCCTTTGATTCATTTAAGAAATTTAGAGGTTATAATGAAGCACATTGTTCGCTGTTTGTTCTTGTTACTTGCCCTTCCAACAATCATTTTTGGCAACATCAATATAGGAATTGGGCAAAAAGATATCACACCTCCTATTAAAACACCTTCTGCAGGGTATACAGAAAGAAAAGGCGAAGGAATGCAAGGAGTCCATGACCCTCTGCTTGCTATAGCTCTTTTTATTGACAATGGGCAAAAGCAGATAGTTCTTTGCAGTGTAGATCACCTAGGGTTCACCTATGAAATGGTGCAGAAAATAACTCAAAAAATTCATGCTCACCCCGAACTTAAAGGGTGCGAAATTTTCATTGCTTCATCTCATACTCATTCTGGGGGAGGCGCTTATCTAAATATTCCAGTTCTTGGAGTAAGTTTAGCAGGAACGTACAATCCACAAACTACTCAATTTTATATCGATCAAACAGGAGAAGCTATTCTTCAAGCATATCACCATCAAATCCCTGCCAAACTAGGCATTGGTTATGGAAAGGCAAAAACCTTGAGTCAGTATCGAGGACTTTGGCCAAAAGATATTAATCCACTTGACGATGTAACTGTTATTAAAGTCACTCATATGGATGGTGCTCCTCTTGCTGTTCTTTTCAATTATCCAGTACATCCCACTGTATTAAAGAGTCAGAACCGCCTCTTTTCAGCTGATTTTGTTGGCTATGCAAGAAATCATCTTCAATCTTTACTTGGATCTAATGTGTGCTCGCTTTATTTTAACGGAGCCCAAGGAGATATTATTCCTGTTATTTTCAATGAGAACGATCGATTTGATGCATGTGACAATTTGGGTAAATCCTTAGCTGAAACAGTGGAAAAGATCTGGGATGAAACAATAGCAGATGACTCAGTACAAATTGATATTTTAAAAGATTCATATACTTTTAAGCCTCAAGTAACTCCATTTGGACTTGAAATACCTGTAGATATTTATAAAAGTGAACTGAATTTACTTGTTTTCAACCAAACACACGCCTTTATTACGATACCAGGCGAGCTAAGTTGCCTCTACGACAAGCGTTTGAAAAATACAGGCAATAGGTTAGGTTTTTCTCATGTATCCATTTTTGGGCTGACAAATGATGCTCATGGTTACATTATCTTGCCTGAATCATGGCAACATAAGACGTTTGAATCAGGACTCTCATTTGGAGGTGAAAATTACGGAGACATAATTGAAACAAGAGCAGAATCTCTTCTTAACGCTTTCAGTCTTCAACAAAACTCTAAGTAGGTAAGATGTCTCATTCCTCAGATCTTGAAATCATTGGTTTAATTCAGGAATTTAGAAATCTCATATTTGATGGGTTTAAGTTTCTGGATTTCTTTGATAAGCAAGAGTTCTTTTTGTACTGTACTTATTCATGCTGAATTTCTGGAAAAGCTCTTGGAAGTGGTCTGTTGTATTTTATATTGCCTTCGATCCCTTCTAAAGGATTTACCTAGGCATTCACTTCTCAACCGATTGCTGGGTGGATAGGCAACTGCCTCACTGGCAATCATTTTCAATTCATCGTTACTTCGGATGAACACCCTAACCCTGGGCCAAGTGCCTTTCCTCCTACAGATTTAATACCCTCAATTTTGCGCAGGACTATCTTTTGAAATAATGACAATATTCGATCCATCAACTGCAAAACGGAAAGAAAGGGTTGACCAATCCCTGACCAGCTCCCGTAATCATACAAGTCCTATTTGTACTCTTAACCATACTTACCCATATTCCCTTCTCTAGTTTTTCATTTTCTTAGAAGCAATCCTAATGTTCATTTTTATAGATTTAATCTTGAGCTTTTGGCTTTTCACATCACCAACTAATCCTTTTCAATTTCATCCGAGTGGGTGAAGTCCAAGCATTAAGGAGGCGTTCTACTACCTTGGATCCCCAGCCTTTTCCACTGGTTTTTGATAATTGGAATGTGTCTACAAGACCAATCTAGGTATTTTCTACCCTTCTTATTAAAGTGGCGCTTCGATACAGTACATATGAAGATTAAACAAAACAGCAAACATCAAAAGGAGTAATTATGACTATAAGCATTAATGAAACAATGAAATTTTGGCATGGTTCAAAATAGGCAAAAAATGGGTAACAAATGACAATCAGAATCCTGTCTACATTCAGACCGGTTTAAAAAATATTAATATAGAAGCAGGTAAGTTTTTTAAGCGACTTTCTTAAACAG
>JACCRY010000034.1 GCA_013813265.1 Parachlamydiaceae bacterium | reverse complement strand
ATTTGGCCTCATTTGTTTCTTTGTTGTAAATCACACTTAGAATACATTGTGAGGCCTTTTTTTGTAAACATAAATAAAAAAATAATTTCTTGTCACTTATGCAATCGTCTCGTGTGTAGCGATAGCGAACGCGGGGTTTGGATATACACAATGTTGAGCTGGGGTAGAAGTGAAAAAAGCACTTAATTCAAATATGTTTTTATCGAAAGTATACAGAAGGATAATGGTATGTTGTTTTTCTTTACGCTCTGTGTCTTTGCGCCTTGCGTTTTTTGTGATATGCCTCTTAGTTTCTAAACTTCTCAATAATTAATTAGCTACTGCATCAATGGTAATTTGTAAGACGATGACACTGATTGCAAAAAGAATTACGAATAACAGCGAAGCTTTCCCTCCCGGCAGCTGGGGAACCCCTTTCAGTCCTTTAATATAACGACCAGACCAAACCATCGCTGCAGGCAATATACCAAATAATACAACTGCTCCAAACGCTCCGGCATAACTTAAAGCCGTCAAAAAGATTCTAGGATAGGTCATAGCTAAAAGAAATGGAGGGATTGCCACTAATGCACAAAGTAGAAGTTTGCCTTTAGCAGTTTTTTTAACATGCAGGCCATCAGCCAGAAAATCCACAAAACTTAAACCTACACCCAAAAAAGAAGTAACAATAGCAAAAAAGGAAAAATAATGTGCTAGTGTGACCACCCACGAACTTCCTATAGCCCCTTCAAGAAGTTGAGTTGGCAAATATCCTTCACCTAAAGCTTGTCGTAGTCCTCCACTTCCTTCTAAAGGTATAAGACCTAAAATAAGGAGTTCCCACAAAAAATAGATCAGCAAAGGAATGGCGCTGCCAATGATAACTGCCAGACGTAGTTTTTTAACGTTACCCCCATAGTAGGTTTTAAGACTGGGGATGAGGTTGTGATAGCCAAATGAGATGATCATGGTTGGCAGCATCAAAAAGGCAGAAGGCCATTCCTGATGGTTGAGTCGGGTTAAATCAATATGGGGAAGGCCCAAACCAACTAAAAGAAGATACGAAATGACTAGACCGCCCATCATAAAGCGATTGAAGTGGTCTACGGCACGCGTACCCAGATATAAAAAAAGGGTGAAAACCATTGTAAGGACCAGGCTACCGATCCAAGGGGCAAGAGGATAACCTGCAATAGAATTTACAAAACCTGAAAAGAGCTCGCCACTACCTGATATATAGGCGACCATAATGGCATAAAAAAGAAAAAGAAAACCAGCCCATCCAATAGCTTTTCCGATCCATCCCAGAGTGCGTCCTGCCATTGAAATGATGCTGACTTCTTCGGTAAACCAGAGGTTAACTTCAAGAAGCAAAAGCCCTGTGCTAAGCATGAATACCCAGCTAAGAAGCAACATTGCAATAGAGGGTTTAAATCCAGCGATAGCAGACAAGACGGGAAGGCCAAGCATGCCTGCACCAATGCAGCAGCCTGAAATAAGCAATATTCCCCCAAATAAGCTGCCTGAAGATTGGGTGTCTGTTTCAGCTTTAGTTTTCATTAAGTCCCTGTGCGTTAGGATAAGTCATAGTAATAATGGATTGACAGCTTCAACGATACCCTGAAAGTCTTTTATATTAAAAGTCACTACAGTTAAATGATTAGTGTCCGCAATGGCAGCAATTTGAGCATCTTGAATAGGAAGGTGCCGACCTTTTTTCTCATTTTCGGCCGTCATTCTTCCCCAACGGAGCGCTGCTTCTTTATTATAGTCTAAAATTCGATTACAAAATTGAGGGATAAGTTGACCGTGAAACCAATCTTCTAAAATCATTTTGCTTAGACTGTCTAAAGGGAGTTTTGCGATGCCTCTTTCGATCTCTCCAACCGTAATTGAGCAGATATAATAGTCTGTTTCAGGATGAGATTTAAACCATTTTAAAAGTTTAGGCTCAGGATGAGTTCTGATTTTTCTTAATGTTGATAAAATGCACGTGTCTAAAAGATATGTCATAATTCAACTTCTCGTGGAGCTTCTTTCGAGCGAGAAATATCAAGATCAAGATCAGGAAAGGGTGCAGACAGGAAGCAATCAAGTAACCCGCTTTTCTTTTGGGTGAGTTGGTCATAACGTTTTTTAGAAATTAGCACAGCTACTTCACAGCCTCGTCGGGTAATCTTAACAGATTCTCCTTTTTCTGCTAATGTTACTAGATGAGAAAAATGTGCTTTGGCATCTTGTAATTGCCATTTATTTTCGTGTATCATAAACGCCTCCTGTCTAGTCAGACTAGTTTAATCCTAGCCAAAAGTCACATTTTTTGTCAAAAGAAATTAATTACAATTTTATCTGTCGGCTAGAGGAATTAAGATATATTTATAGCTTGTGACGCATTTCTGAACTAACGAATAGGCAGCCCAATTTCATTAGACGTAGATGAAGTTTCAGACGGAGGAGGTAAATCTTTGATGTAGATTGTTTTTAAAAAATAAATTATATGTAAATTTTAGTTTCCCCTTATAATATACCTCAGTTTTAGGAGAATTAACATGACAAAGCACAGCCCAAAAGCTCAAGAGTCTGTAGAAAAGGCGATGCATAAAATGAAAGAAGGGAAATTAGAATCGGGTAAAAGCCACCAAAAGGTTACAAATCCTAAACAAGCAATCGCCATTGGCCTTTCGGAGGCAAAAAAAGCTGGTGCTAAAGTACCAAAAAAGAAGTCTTCATAAAATAATATAAATCGTTGATTAACATTAAGCAAAGGTTTTACTATGAGAGCAATGTGGAACGGATCTTTAACATTTGGCCTTATTAATATTCCCATACGAGTATATGCAGCTTCTGAGGAGCGTGCCATTCAATTCCACATGCTTCATAAAAAAGACTTATCTCCCATTCGTTTTAAGCGAGTTTCCCAACAAGATGAAAAAGAAGTCCCTTATAGCGAAATAGTTAAAGGTTATGAATATTCGAAAGGGGAATATGTTGTAGTTGATGAAGATGAATTTAAAAAAGCGAATCAAAAAAGAACATCCACAATGGAAATCCAGCATTTTGCGGAGGTTTCAGAAATTGACATCATTTTTTTTGAGAAGCCTTACTATCTCGAGCCAGATAAAAAGGCCGGTAAAGCTTATCGTCTGTTAGTTGAAGCTTTGAAAAAATCTCAAAAAGTTGCCATCGTCAACTACGTCTTTCATAATAAAGAGCACTTGGGGGCCATTTTTTCCGAAAATGATATTCTGATGTTGGTTCAAATGCGCTATCATGCAGAAATACGTTCAGCAAGTAGTCTTACAATACCGGAAGAGCAAATTTCCCCAAAAGAATTGAAAATGGCTCTTGATCTTGTAGATCAGTTGACAGCTCCTTTTGAGGCAGAAAAATACCGTGATTTATACGCAGATGAACTCTTGAACTTGATTGACAAAAAGTTGAAAGGTAAAAAACTTCCTACAAGGTCAGACGAAATTAAACCTTCTCACAAAGCTCAAGACTTAATGGAGCTCCTTCAAGCGAGTATGAAAGATTCAGCTAAACCTAAAAAAGAAACTGTAAAGTCAGACAAAACCAAAACGAAGATTCACAAGCTCTATTCCGAGACGAAAAGTAAATCAGCTAAGAAGGCGAAGGAAGCACAATGAAATTAACAGAGTATGTGTCCAAAAGAGATCTTAAAAAATCTCCAGAGCCTGCTGCAACGATCCCTAAAAAACAAAATGGGGAATTAAAATTCGTTGTGCAAAAGCATGATGCAAGTCATCTTCATTATGACTTTCGATTAGAAGTAGATGGAGTTTTAAAAAGCTGGGCTATCCCAAAGGGTCCTTCTGTCAATCCTGCCGTTAAAAGGCTAGCTATGATGGTTGAAGATCATCCATATGATTACCGTGAATTCGAAGGGATTATTCCAGAAGGTTATGGTGCTGGTACAGTCATGATTTGGGATCAAGGTTCCTACTCGGTCGATGAAAAACCAGCAAGGGAAACTGAAGAACATATGCGGCAAGGTTTAGAAAAGGGCACAGTTCATTTTACTTTGAATGGAGAAAAGTTAAAGGGAGAATTTGCTTTAGTTAAGCTGAAAAATGCTAAAAAAAATGAATGGATATTCCTTAAAAAAAAAGATTCTTATGCATCAGAAGAAGAGGTGCTTTTGCAGGATCGTTCTGTTGTGTCTGGAAGGGATCTTGATGAAATAGCTTCAAATAAAAAAAGTAAGTCATCTTTGAACTCAAGCCAAGAAAAAAGCATTTCAAAGAAACAAAAAATTAAGCATGACCGCAAACCTCAAAAAGTAAAACCCATGCTTGCAACTCTAGTAGATAAGCCTTTTGATGATAATGAATGGATTTATGAAATAAAACTTGATGGGTTTAGAGCAATTGCTGAACTTTCTAATGATCATGTTGAATTGTACTCAAGAAACTTGCTTTCGTTTAACAAACGTTTTCCATCCCTTATAAAACATCTTCAAGACCTTTCTTTGGATGCAGTTTTTGATGGGGAAATTGTGGCGTTAAACTCTGAAGGAATTTCACAATTTCAAAAGCTGCAAAATGAAGTTCCTGACGAAAATCTTTATTTTTATGTATTTGATATTTTGTATTTGAATGGAGAAGATTTGCAAAAACTCCCGCTGACTCAACGCAAAGATATTTTGTCAAATATTTTGAAAAAAGATTCTGCTATTCGTTATTTAGACCATATTTCGGATAAAGGGTTAGCCTTCTTTAAATTTTGTGAGGAAAAAGGCCTTGAAGGAATGGTCGCTAAAAAAAAAGAAAGTCCCTATTTAGAAGGAGTTCGTTCTAAATCATGGCTGAAAATAAAAAATGAGCATACTCAAGAAGTTGTGATTTGCGGATTTACTGAACCTAAAAGAGGAAGGAAAAATTTTGGTGCTTTAATGACTGGGATATATAAGGGTACAAAATTAACATTTTCCGGCCGTGTCGGAGGGGGGGTTACTGAAAAAAAGCTTAAAGAAATGAAAGATATGATGTTGCCTCATGTTGTCAAAGAATGCCCTTTAAATAATATACCAAAGCCAAATTCAGATGTCACATGGATAGCTCCGAAATTTGTTTGTGATGTAAAGTTTAAAGAAATGACAGACGAAGGGATAATGAGACAACCCATTTTCCTCGGATTAAGACCGGATAAGTCTCCATCAGAAGTTGTTGAAGAGAAGCCTGAATCAACCACAGAGATTAAAAAAATCTCTGCGGAAGTTGCTAAAGAAAAGCCTACATTAGCAAATGAAGTAAAAAATATCCCCTCAAAAACTTCGACCAAAAAGAATACCTCAAAAAAAAATCTCAAAAATGGCTCTTCAGAAGGAAAAAAACTTCTTGATGAATACGATTTTTTAACAAATTTAGATAAACCCTATTGGGATAAAGAAAATATTACTAAAGGAGATGTGCTAAATTACTACGCCTCGATTGCAAAATACATTCTTCCCTACCTTTTAGATCGACCTCAGGTTCTTAAGCGTTATCCACATGGCATTTCACAGCCGAATTTTTATCAAAAAAATCTTGAAAGCCATCCTGATTGGATTTCAACAACTAAAATACAACATGAAAATAAATTGGTGGAATATTTACTTATTCCAGATACAAGAAGTTTATTATATGCAGTCAATTTAGGTTGTATTGAGATTCATTCCTGGTTTTCAAAAATTCAACATTTAGAAAATCCAGATATCCTTCTAATAGATTTAGATCCGGAAGATATTTCTTTTGATGCTGTTGTAGAAACAGCTAATGTGCTTCATTCAATATTAGAAGAATTAAAAGTACCTCATTTTTGCAAAACTTCTGGGGCAACAGGTATGCATATCGGGGTGCCGTTAGGTGGAAAATACAGTTTTGAGCAAGCAAAACAATTTGCATTGTTGATAGCGAATCTTGCGACTCAGCAGCTGCCTAAGATTACTTCGCTAGAAAGAAAACCTATAAATCGGCAGAAAAAAGTTTACATCGATTGTCTCCAAAACAATTTTGGTCAGACAATGGCGATGCCTTTCAGTATTCGTGCGCGTGAGGGAGCTCCCGTTTCTACTCCGCTTGATTGGAGTGAGGTCAAAAAAGGGTTAGACCCAGGAAATTACACAATTTTCAATATGTTGGAGCGCTTTAGAGAGACGAACGATTTTTTTAAAGGTGTATTAAAAACGGGTATGGATCTCGGTAAGGTCTTGAAAAAGATAAATTTATTCAATAGATAACAATCAAATTGATTTCTTTAGGTAAGCGTCGGGAGACACTTCTTGTTGTTGTCCCACGCAAACTGTTTATGAAGTTGAAGGCATCTTTTCTTTTTCTTTCTAAAATGACGGTGCTTACATCCTTTTGCCGAGCCACTTCTACTATACTCTGCGTGCTATGTGCTGTTACAGTATACAAAAAACTTATCGGATTTTTACTAGATTTTGAAATTACATAATCAAAACCTTACGACAACCCTCACCTTCGTACCATTCACGTTCACTATCCCAAGCAGTAGAAACCCTTTGTTCTCGTATAAACAAGACATATAGCGGAATTTTGCGATTCTGCGAGGCTGTGAAAAAATTGGAAAGATGCTTCAGTTGGCTGAAAAGTTGCATCTGACGCACTTCTCTCCTCGGTCGTAGCTATGGCTACGACGTCGTCAAGAATTGCATCAGCTGCAACTTTC
>JACCRY010000033.1 GCA_013813265.1 Parachlamydiaceae bacterium | reverse complement strand
GAAAAGTTGCATCTGACGCACTTCTCTCCTCGGTCGTAGCTATAGCTACGACGTCGTCAAGAATTGCATCAGCTGCAACTTTCGCCTAACTGCTGCATTATTTCGAATTTTTTCACAGCCTCTGCGGAAATCCTAAGGGTCCTTCGCTACTCATCCTGCCCTATTCTGCTTTATCCTGTCTATCTTGAAGAGAAATGCAATCATGAGTAAATAGCATGCTACTAAATTCCATTAAGGATGGGGCGGGATGACTGATGTTGAACTACATTGTCTGAGCTGAATTGAAGCTAGCAAGATAAAGAGTTAGATTTTTTTTTACTTTCTACTGCTTCTGTTATTGCTTTTGCCGCTGTTAAGTATTTTGAGAAGAGATGCCACAACTCGCTCAACATCTTCAAAAGTTAGGTCAAAATAAAGTGGCAGCGAAAGTGCCGTGGCATAATAGCGTTCCATTTCTGGAAATTGAGAAGAAATATCACCCAAAATTTTTATCATGCAAGGGTGTCGGTATAAAGGAATATAATGGACTTGTGTCCCAATTCCTTCATCATAAAGAGCTTCCATGACGCTTTCTCTAGATGTCTTATATGCTTCAAAATCGATTTTTGCTACGAAAAGATGGAAAGCTGTAGAGGAATCATATTCCTCAGGCAAAAATGAGATGTTGGGGACGCCATTTAAGAGTTTTCTATATACTGCAACAAGCCTTCTCCGTTTTTCAATGAACTCTTCGATGCGCGCAAGTTGGCTTAGGCCTAATGCCGCTTGAAATTCAGTGAAATTATAATTACTCGTAAGTTCATGGACTTCATAATACCAAGGCTTCGGTTCCTCTTGTAAGTAAGGAGGTGAACGTTCAATCCCGTTATTACGAAAAAGTTTTAAGTTATGGAAGAGTTCTTCATCATTCGTTGTAACCATTCCTCCTTCTCCAGTCGTAATCGTTTTAGCTGGGTGGAAGCTAAAAACTGTCATTTGGCTAAAGTCGCAGCATCCCACTCGGCGACCATTAGGATATCGAGATCCAAGAGCATGGCAGCCATCTTCAATGATGAGTGCATCTGGAACTTTGAGTAAATTATCCATCGCTTCGATGTCAACAGCAACACCTGCAAAATGCACAGGGACTACGATGGGTCGACCTCGTGAATAACGTTTGCTAAGGGCTTGTTCTACCTGCTCTATGTCAATATTTGCCGTTATCGGGTCAATGTCGACAAGTGTTACAGAGGCTCCGCATTGTATTCCTGAGCCAATTGTTGCGATAAAAGTATTTGGAGTTGAAATCAACCTATCAAATTGGTTAACCTTAGCAGCATGAAAAGCCGCTATAAGGGCTGTTGATCCGCTATTGAAAGCTACGGCAAATTTAGAACCGCAATAACGTGCAACTTCTCCTTCAAATTTTTCAACGCATGGGCCGCGCGTAATAAATTCGGAAGTCAAAGACCGATTCATTTGGTTGCAGTCTGCACGACTGATCGATTGTCGAGCGTAGGGGATAAATTCGTTTTTCATATTAGCGGCACTATTATAGAAGTTTGATGCATGCTCTAAGAAGGCAATAAGGAGAGCGCTATTGTACTGCACACATAGTAATAATTTGTGACCATGCGCAGTATACCTGAACTATATGAAATAGAAGCTATTTGTGCAATGTTTTGATTGACTTGACAGTGTATGAGTACACTGTCAAGGTTAAATTGACACATTGGGCTAGCTGTGAAACCTCCCACAGTTGAACGGTTGAAAAAGAGGTGATATATCTATTCAACCCCCTTTCAACCGTTCAACTCCGGAGGCTTTGTCGCCGCCCAATGTATCAACTTAACCTTGACTGGGTACTAGGAATCGTATAAAAATTGTTCTTTAAACCAGGAGAGGTAAAAGTGGAAACGCAAGCATTTGAAGGCTATCTTAAACAGGTTCGTGAACTTGTTTTACAGAATCAGAACGGTTCACAACCTGACAACCATGAACTTTTATCCGTTATTGAAGAGCAAAAGACAAATTATGCGGGCGACAGTTCGTTTGAATCTTTTTTTAACGGAGAGCATCATTTTTACAATGGATGTTACGAACAAGCTCTTAAATGTTATTTGGAAGCTAAAGATGTTCCTTGTTTTCAATTCTTCTGCTACCGTGCTTCAAGCTTGATTTCAAAAGAACGTGGACAGCCGGAAAAAGCTCTAAGTTATATACAGAAGGCATTTAAATTAGACTCCGACGATCCAACTGTACAGCAATTATTCACTTCCCTACGTTCGGCTGTAGAGGTTAATGGAGAAGAGAGCAATAAAAATGGGCAACTTGCATCAGGAGAGGCTTATCCGCTTTTTGAAAACTCCGGAGGAAATCAGTTTTACGATACAAATAGTTACCAAGAAATTCCAAGAAAAAATCCCGTAACAACTCGCAAGTCAGAAAATTTCACAGCCACATCCACGGATGAATTCCAAGAAAATCATGCTCTTAAAAAACGGATAAATTTGTTTCAAAATACACAGCTTGAGCAGATGCAAGCTTATTTGAAGCAAGGAGAACAGCACTTAGAGCTCTTGGATAATTCACTTTATATCCTAAATGGATGGAATTTAGCTGCCCCTGCTAAGCCATTTCTATTTACTGAAGAATCTCGTAAAAGTAGCGGTGGCCATTATTTGCGCTGGAATGGCAAAGGGATTGCCATCAATCCCGGAGCTAATTTTTTGGAGAATTTTCATGCTCAGGGATTTTGTGTTAGGGATATAGACTTTGTCCTTGTTACCCGTAACTCTAAAGATGCCTATGCAGATGTCAGAGCCATTTCAGAACTCTGTCAACAAGTAAATCGGGTTGCATCTGACAGGCAAATTATTCATTACTATCTCCATCAAAGAGTATGTCAAGAGCTTGCGCCGTTTTTGAAACCTAGCTTTAAGCAGGCTCGAAATACAATTCATAAGTTGGAGATGTTTTTAGACTCCCCGGATGTTGAGAAAGTTGAGCTTTCGGAAGGAATTGTTTTACACTATTTCATGGGGATGACTTCGCAACCTTTACATGGATATCGTGAGAATTTAGGGGAGCATACACTTAATTCTTCTAGCTTAGGGATTCGTTTTGAGCTAGCAAATGAAACCCAAGAACTAAAAGTCGGCTATCTTTCAGGACTTGCATGGTCTCCGCTTCTTATTCATCATTTAGGGTATTGTGATCTTTTGCTTGCAGGATTTGGCAACACGAACTATAACGATTATTCTCGTTTGGAATTTACAGAAGACTCTTTGGGGTATTCAGGATGCTCGACTGTTTTGGAAGAACTTGCACCTAAGCTCTTGTTGCTGACTGAATTTGCTGGCCGTGAAGGTGACATCCGAATCGAAGTCATTAAGAAAATGCGCTCTGATTGTTATCAGGATGATTCACATCAAACATCCGCGCTTTTGCCAGCAGATGTGGGTTTGACAGTTGATTTGAACAATTTACATGTAAAATGCTCGATTTCCAAAAAGTTTGTTCCTGCTGGCCAGACACATGTCGTGGCTGGAAGTAACAGTTTTGGTCGACTGAGTTATCTTTCTCCGCATTTCTGTGCTTGACAGATAACTTTATGAGCCCTAATGCCCGATTGGCCGGATATAAACAAGGCGTAGGGTGCTTTACCCAGGCCTTACTTCGCTATAGGCTGGGCCAATATGGAAAATCCCTATGTGAAATCCTAGAGCGTCTTTATTTGCAGTTGTCTGCTTTCCTGTCCTGGAGGGCTGGTATATAATAGCCCAGGCTGTAACGAAACAAAGCCTGGGAAATGCAACCCCATGACTAAGCCCCGGCAGGGGTGTTACATGGATCTTAGATCTATCGGCATATTAATAGGCTAAAACAAAGGAAAGGATTAAAAATGTATAGAAAAAATATATCTTCAGGTTCACCTATGGAAGGGCCTATTGGATTCTCGCGGGCTTGCAGACTTTGTAACGTGATAGCTGTAGCAGGTACGGCTGCAATCGGCCCCGACGGTCATACAGTAGGCATACATAATGTTTATGAACAAACCAAATATTGTATCGAGATTATGAAGAAAGCAATCGAAGAAGCGGGCGGTTCACTTCAAAATGTGGTCCGAACCCGGATTATGCTTGTGGATATAACCACTTGGAAAGATGCGGCTAAGGCGCATGGTGAATTCTTCTCTGATATTCGCCCGGCCTGTACTTTTTTTGAAGTAAAAGGCTTTATCAATAAAGAATGGCTCGTAGAGACTGAGGCAGATTGCGTAGTTAGCGAAAAATAGTTTTCGGCTTTCATTGAGTAATAACATTCCAGCTTTGCCTCGACTAAAAAATTAATCTAGTATTGCATTAAAATCTGCTTCAGATAAATTTTATTTAGCGCAGTCTAAAGCTTTAATACTATACTTTGTGGTGAACTACATTGTTTCATTATGCGATGCGAGGGAGTCCTTACTCTTATTTCATTACTAGTTCTTTCCGATCCCTAAGTGTTTTAGCGACTTCTAAAATATTACTTCCCATCCTTTTCATTTGATTCTTCACTTTTGGGAAATAAGAGTGACAATATGATCGCCGCAACTAGAGAAAGAAGAATAAAACATAAAGTAACTGGAGTCGGTATTTTGAGCCATGGGGCAATCAACATTTTGAATCCGACAAATGTAAGTATCCCTCCAATTGCATAGGAAAGAAAGTGAAATATTTCAAGAGATGCCTTGAGAGTGAAAAAAAGGGCTCTGAGACCCAATATTGCAAAAATATTTGAGGTATAAACGATAAATGGATCTAAAGTGATTGCCAAAATTGCCGGGATTGAATCAATTGCGAAAACGAGATCGGTAAATTCTACAGTCAGAAGTGTTAAAAAAAGGGGGGTTCCATGGAGTTTGTCTTGAATTCTAACAAAGAAAGATTCCCCATAGTATTTGTCAGTGATGGGGATCCATTTTTTTATCCATTCTATTAAAAAATTGCTTTCAGGGTGCATCTCACTTTCTTTCTGATTAATCATTTTTATGCCTGCATAGACAAGGAAAAGGCCAAAAATATAGAATATCCAACTAAATTGGTGTAGTAAAGCAATCCCTCCAAAAATAAAAAGAGCTCTCATGAGAATGGCGCCGAGGATACCATAAAAAAGAACTTTATGCAGCAGATGTTCGGGTGTTTTAAAATAGGAGAAGATCAATATAAAGACAAAAAGATTATCAACACTTAAGCTTTTTTCAAGAAGGTAGCCAGTGAAGAAGTCCAGCGCTGCTTGGGGTCCGTGTGTATAGTAAAGTAGTGTGTTGAAAAAAAGAGCAATAGCAATCCAAAAACAGCTCCATGCGATCGATTCTTTGATGCCAATGGTGTGCTTCTTGCGACCATGCACAGAAAGATCGAGAAAGAGAAAGAGAAGGACGAAAGCATTAAATCCTATCCACATCCATAAAGGCGTTTCTTGCATTGAGTAGTCCTCTTAAATATCTTGCGGTATGCTTCTAGGTATACTTTGAATTCTCTAAAAATATGAATATTAAGTAAAGGAAAAGATTGCAATTAAAAAAGGCCACATGTATCATCAGATTTGATTTAATTAAAATCGAAAATAAACATGTGTAAATTATAATCAAGGTCTATAAAAATGTTTGATACGATAGTTCAACCCACTTCAAGTATGATGGATTTTTTTTATTCAAATTGCACGCGAGTTGCTGAAAAATGGTCAAAGCCTGAAGGAGAGCAGTTTACCCGAATTTCTCTCGTTGGTGTATCTCTCCTATCTTTAGCAAATACAGTCACTCAAGTGTTTTTTTCAATATGCACCTTAATTCCTGGGAGTAGCAGCGAGTGGGTTAAAAATAAGATTGACATCGAAGTATGGGCCAGAGATGGATTTGATTCTCCAAAGGACATCGGGAAAGGCAGAGTGTATTCAGCTCAGCTAATTTTACCAACTCTTTTTAAAGCTATAGCACTGACGCTTAATCCTTATGCGACGATCAAGCAGCCGAAATTTGGTGAGTTAGAGAAAGTCAAGTGTTATAGTTATTTCTTATTTGAAAAGGCTGATGCTTGTGCTAAAAAAGGGATGTCTAAAGAAGATCTTTACGAGTCGACAGGGGACATCCGAGAATTAGATGGCTTTACTGAATATACAAAAAATTCTGACGATGACGATGAAGATGAGATTTCTTTTAATGAAGATAACTTTATTTCAACCCAGTTAAACTTTAAATTAGAAGAAATTTCTCCAGCAAAAATGATTGAGCAGAAAGAAGCAACAGAGGTGGGAGAAATCTTTCCAGCATTTATGAGCGGGCAGGAAGAAGCAACCGAGATAGAACAGATTCCTTCAACAGATATGATTGAGCAGGAACAAGCAACAGAAGTAGATGAGACAAAAGCAGAATGGAAAAAATGGGTCATTGAAGAAATAGGGACTCGCGCTCTTTATTTTATGGCAACCTTAACTATAGTAGTAGAAAAAACAATTTATATTGCTGCAGGTATTCTTTTTGCTGCATGTTCGCTAGGTCTGGGATTCAAATACACTGAAGTCAATTTGCTAGCAATGGAATATTTAGGAGCACTTGACGTCATTGATGATGTACGTTCAGGCTTGTTAGCAATGGTTTCTCCTGATAAATCGTTAACTGAACATCACCAGAGAATTTTGGATACTCCAAGAAAAGTGAAATTCAGCTAAATTACGGAGTCAGTCTATCGCGTTTTGATTGTTTGTTTAACGACACGTAGGACGTACAAAATTGTTAAATGCGGTGTATATGAGTTATCTTAGGGAGATATTCTAATGGCAACCAAAGTGATCTATGAATTAACCCTTTGGCTTTTAGCTCTTTTAGCCATACCAAAGTATCTTTATGCCCTTCTCTTTCAAAAAAAATATCGGTCGAGTTTTCTGAAACGCTTAGGTGCTGGTTTTCCCAAAATTGAAATTGGAAAACGAGAGCTCATTTGGATTCATGCAGTCTCTGTTGGAGAAACCAAGGCAGTCTCTGTGTTGACAAAACGCCTCAAAGAAATACCTTCAAATCCCATTATAATTGTTTCCTCGACAACAGAGACGGGCCACGCAGAAGCCAAACGTTCGATACCTGAGGCCGACCATCATATTTTTCTCCCATTTGATTTTTATTGTATAATGGCCCCACTCATTAAGCGGCTTCGACCAACTCGGGTTATTCTATGTGAAACAGACTTTTGGTATAATTTTTTACGTCTTTCAAAGAAATATGGGGCTCAGATTGCATTGGTCAATGGTAAAATGTCCGAATGCTCGGTAGGTCGCTTTAAGCGATTTTCATGGCTTACTAAACCGCTATTTTCTTTATTTGATATTTTTTGTCTACAAAATCAGCAGTATGCGGAACGTTTTGCAAGTCTTAATATTTCAGCTGAAAAATTGGTTGTCACGGGTAATTTAAAGTTTGATAGTGTACCAAAACTTATGGCAGAAGAAGAAAAATGGGCTTTTAGGAAGCAGCTGGGGATCGAACAAAATGATAAAGTGATCGTAATTGGATCTTCGCATGATCCTGAAGAGAAATTGTTGCTTGAAGCTATGAAAGACCTTTGGAAAGAAAATCAAGATTTGAAAGTGATCGTTGTTCCACGGCACCCTGAAAGGTTCAATACTGTTGAAGCTTTTTTGCAAACCCTTTGGATTCCTTATCTTCGCTATTCCACACGCGGTGAATCCCCAAATTCTTGCCCAATCATTCTACTAGATACTATGGGGCTATTAGGTCAGTGTTACCAAATTGCGACAGTTGCCATTGTAGCTGGGAGCTATACTTCGCTGGTCGGTGGACATAATATCATTGAGCCTCTTTGGTTTGGAGTGCCAACATTGTATGGGCCTCACATGCATGAACAATCTGAGCTAGTGGAAATTACTTCGTTTTATGGTGCTGCTTTGCAGGTCCCTGCGGAGACACTTTTAGAAAATTTGAAAGTCCTTTTAAAAGATGGCGAAGAAGCTGCTTCTTTGCGTGAGGGCGCTCAAAAGCTCGTTGCTGCAATGCAAGGGGCTACAGCTCGAACATTACAAGTTTTGTAAATCGCGAGAATATTCTTTACAGTTTCGTAGTTTTTTTTAAAGTTCGAAATGTGATTGAGTATCTTAGCCCTTTTGTCGGTGGAATACTATGCTGCCATTTATAACGTGATTCCCCGCTTAAAATGTATAAGGAGCGCGGAATTAATTCTTTCTCATAGACATATCTTATATTTTCGATTTTCCTTTGAAATCTCATTAAACACGATGAAAGGAGAGAAATACCAAAAATTTTAGAACCAAATATAAATTTATCCGTATGCCATCCGATAGTAGAATTTGCTGGATAATTAGAAATTAAGCATTGGACGATTTCATTTTCTTCAAGCCCCCCTTTTTCTGCACATTTATTAGATAGCTTTTGAATTACAGATGGGAATGCCTCCCCCGGTTCTACAGAAAATTTTTGATAATTATAGTGATATCCAAAATGCTTAACACTCCTTTTGGCTGGCTGTCCATGCATGATGACTTGTTCAAATTCTAAAGATTCGATAAAATTCAATATTTTTTCTTCTTCTACTTCTGTAATAAAGTTGTCGTAATAAGTCAGTCCTTCGGGTAAAAGAATATTTCCTCTCATAGCCATGTGATATCGATTCCTAACATTAACGTTCTTTTAGTTGCTCATCATTTATTAGATAATTTGAGTGGTCAATGTTCTAGGTTATAAAACAATTCTATAAAAACCAAAAGAGTTAAATGAGGATAAAGGTATGGCTGGTTGGGAAAGCAGCACCTTACCTTTACCCTTCATTGCTCGATTTTTATTTACTGTACTTGCCACTGTCTTTTAGTGGTGAAGGAGCTCTTCTCAAAGTATGTTCATCTTTTGATGGGATTGCTTTTTCATCTTGCACACTTTTAGGTGCATTCTTGAGATTTTTTCCTTTTCTTATTGGCATATGATCCTCCAATTAAAAATTGTTTATAAAAAGTTGGTCGCAAGTTAATGTTAACCCCGTTATTAAAATTTGAACATATGGGTGTGTGAATCAAGTATTCATTGCATATTTATTCGACCATATAGAAAAAACATTCGAATGAAAATTTGTTAAAAACGGGAACTAACTTCATTTTGCATTATATTTTTTTTATTTCAAGTATTTAAATTTATCTACGGGAGAGAAGTAGGTGTTAAGAGCCGTGTAAGGGGGTTCCTATGCCAAGCTGGTTGAAAGTTCTCACGTTCCGCTACAGACCCCAGCCGGCCTTTCGCTGAACGCGGGGCTGTTACGTTAAAACGCTTCCACGTAAGCGTCAATAATACCCATCCGAGTTCTTAATTATTTTTGCATTCTTTGCGCCTTTTGCGCCTTTTGCTGCTCCTTTGCGTTGAAAAAAACAATCTAGTTCTCCACAAATATTATTCGAGGTTTAAACTAAACTAGAGAAGTTTTATTCGAAGCAGATTTAAAGGTGTATTAGATTTATTTTTTTTAACGCAAAGGAGCAGCAAAAGTGCGCAAAGAGCGCTAAGAGCGCAAAGAAAATGTAGATGGTTAAAATTTACGCTTACACTTCCGCGATCGAAAACAGATCCTAAACAGTATGAACTGCCTTGAATCGTGGAAGCGATTTAACATGAAAATCCCGTGATTTAAGGCATGACTAAAGGTTCTCTTTCCCAAAAACGAATGTCTCTACACGCTTGAATAAACTTTTTTACATCATTCATTTCAGAAAATTCAATACAACCGTTATCGAGTTCTGACATAATTCCCACTTTTTCAAATAATGATTTTACATTACTATTATAACTAATAAATTTCAAATGTGTAAATGCATCTGAGACAAATTGGCGAGCAGCGGGATGCCTAGCAAGCACTTTAATGCCTTCGGAAGAAGGAAGTAGAGCAACCGCATCGTATAACACAGATGGCGCTCCTTCAATTATTTGATCTGCAGGGACCTTCTTACCTTTAAGGGTTGTAACTCCAGCGACTGTTAGGGCAATAATTTCAAAGGTTGCTTTCTCTGCCTCTATTTGAGATATTAAAGCATCTAAAAATGAATCATCTACACCATCGGTGACAACAATTCCCACCTTTCGGCCGTTAAAGGTTTTTGGAGGATTTAATGCGATGCTTAACGCTTTAGAAGGTTTAAGGTCTTTTAGAGGTTCACGAGCTGGTTTTATTGGAACAATTTTTTCTTGTAATCCAAGCCCTTGAGCTACCCGTTCCGCAAGTTTTTCATCAATGTTAGGGAGATGTGTGACAACCCTGAGGCGGATTGCCGGAGTTTGAACTTTGCTCAATTCAAAAATTAAAGAGTTGGCAATATGCCCTTGCTCCATTTCTGTTTGGCTAATATAGAATTGACGGGCTTGGCTGTAATGATCAGAAAATTTTTCTGAGCGTTCTCTAACTTTTAATCCACTTTCTTTAGCAGGGAAAGATTGGAATCCCTTTTCTGGAGACTCTCGAGGTGCATCATTCCATGAATTGGGTTCATAGTTAACTCTTCCTTTCGGATTCGTCATAGCCATATGCCCATCTTGTTGGAAATGATGAAACGGGCATTTCGGTGCATTTATAGGAAGGTGCGTGAAATTTGGACTGCCGAGGCGTTTTAATTGTGTATCAAGATAGGAAAAATTGCGCCCTTGCAATAAGGGGTCATTTGTAAAATCTATGCCTGGAACAATGTTAGCAGTGCAAAATGCGACTTGTTCCGTTTCTGCAAAGAAGTTATCGACACATCGATTTAATACAAGTTTTCCTACAATTTGAATAGGCACATCTTCTTCAGGAATTATTTTAGTTGAATCCAAAATATCGAAAGGAAAAGAATCTGCAAATTCGTCACCGAATAGCTGAAGGCCCAGTTCCCATTCGGGAAAATTACCAGCTTGAATGGAGTTCCATAAATCTTTTCTGTGAAAATCAGGGTCCGCTCCGTTAATCTTTACAGCTTCATCCCATAGTACTGATTGCAATCCTAGTTTTGGACGCCAGTGAAATTTAACAAATGTTGACTTTCCTTCTTTTGTAACCATACGGAATGTATGTACACCGAAACCTTCCATAAAACGAAATGAACGGGGTAGTGCACGATCCGACATGGCCCACATAATCATATGCATGCTTTCAGGCATTAAAGAAATAAAATCCCAAAAGTTATCGTGAGCTACTTGAGCTTGAGGAAATTCTCTATCTGGTGCTGGTTTTGCTGCATGAACAAGATCTGGAAATTTGATCGGGTCTTGAATGAAGAAGACGGGTATATTGTTACCTACAAGATCCCAGTTCCCTTGCTTTGTATAAAGTTTTACAGCAAATCCTCTGACATCTCTTGCTAGATCAAAAGAACCTTTGTTTCCAACTACAGTTGAGAAGCGTACAAATGCGGGAGTTTTTTCTCCAGCTCTTTGAAATATGTCTGCTGATGTAATGTCTGAAAGAGACTCATAGGCTTCAAAATAGCCATGGGCTGCATAGCCGCGTGCATGCACAACTCTCTCAGGAATCCTTTCATGATCAAAATGAAACATTTTTTCGCGGAAGAGAAAGTCTTCCATGGCTATAGGACCGTGACTTCCAATTTTGAGTGAATTTTGGTCATCTGAAACTGGAATTCCTTGCTGTGAAGTTAAGATCGAGTTATTTCCTTCTGCAGTTTGATGAAGCTCTCCACCTGTGCCCTTCAATGTTTTCGAATCCTTTTTGTTAGATTCCATAATTTCCTCTTTTGTGATTTCTAAATAAATTTATGTCCATGGAGAATTCTTTGATCTTTTTTTTGAAAATGATTCTTACGTGTTAGCATTTCAAAAATAAAATGACAATAAAAATATAGTGCAGAAAAGCAGGAGAAAATTATTTTTGACTCAATGTTATGACTATTGATAGAGGAGGAGTTGTCTACAGCCTGTATCGCCCCAGAGGGTCGATACAGGGTATGTGGGCTTGGGTCGATTTCTCTTCCAAAATTTTTAAAGTGTACAAACCTTATAAATGCGATGACGTACTAGTGCACTAAGGCTAAAATGATTTTTTTAATTCTATCATGTGAACAGAACCAACCGCGAAAGCTGCATTTATAGCTTCTAGTTGATCAGAAGGAAGATTTTCATCATCTTTTAATTCTTTTAGTTTTTGTACCCATGCCCCAGAAGAATCTACATCTTTTTGTACATCCAAAATTTCTTGAGGCAATTTCTTCGCGTCATATTTTGCGTCATATACGAACAAGAATCTGAGCGCACCACAAATTAATGCCGCCCCTGCAATAGCAAGAGGTAAAGCGATAAGATATGAGGCAAAAATAACGACTACGAATGAGGATATTGTGAGAATAACTCCAGCTAGAATGATTTTGTGGGAAGTAGACTTCGTTTCATCGGATAGTGCAATCATAGTATGTAATTTTTGAAGATTATATACTCTATCTCTTAAGTTTTCGATGCATTCAGGTTGTCCATGCTCCATTTCTGACAAAGTATTTTTGACAGTTGTGGAAAGTTCAAAAGCTTGGACAGGTGATTCAACATGTAAACCAGTGACACAGTATTCTATAAAACAATCAATTCTACTTAACATAATTCCCTCGCATGAAAGATTTTATTAACCATTTATGTATCATCCCATATATTTAATTAAACATCAAGAATTAATGCTATCAATTCTCGTTTTTTAATGACATCCTCTTTTTATTGCGTGTCACTAAACTTCCTGCTATACGTAAATGATTATATAGAAAATATTTGGAGGTCATGTGTCTCATTCCACAAATGCACTACAAAAAGAATATCGTCTCGTTGATGATCTTGAAATAGGTTCAAAAGAAGCAAAAGAGCTTACACGGCAAGGACGGGCCGAAATTGCTTTAGCTGAAAAGGAAATGCCTGGACTCATGGCATTGCGTAAAGAATTTAAAACTTCTCAACCTCTAAAGGGTGCTAGAATTGCAGGCTGTTTGCACATGACAATTCAAACTGCAGTTCTAATCGAAACTTTAATTGCCCTTGGAGCTTCTGTGCGTTGGTCTTCATGCAATATCTACTCCACACAAAATCAAGCTGCTGCAGCTATTGCCGAAGCTGGTATTCCAGTATTTGCCTGGAAAGGAATGTCTCTTGAAGAATATGAGTGGTGCATTGAAAAAACACTTTTCTTTGGAAATGAACCTTTAAACATGATCATCGATGATGGGGGAGATCTGACTAGCCTCGTCCACTTACATCATCCGGAGCTTCTAGCAGGGATCAAAGGGATCTCGGAAGAGACAACAACAGGTGTACGCAATTTGCTAAAAATGTTCGAAAAAGGAACTTTAGGAGTTCCAGCAATCAATGTAAACGATTCCATCACAAAAGCTAAATTTGATAATTTATATGGTTGTCGCGAATCAATCGTTGATGGCATTAAGCATGCTACAAACCTCATGATTGCCGGAAAAATAGTCGTAATTGCAGGTTATGGTGATGTTGGTAAGGGGTGTGCGGCTGCGATGTCTAATTTAGGAGCCCGCGTAATAATTGCTGAAATTGATCCAATCTGCGCTTATCAAGCTGTCATGGAGGGCTATTCTGTTGTGACTTTAGAGCATGCTGCACCTATTGCGGACATTTTTATTACGGCTACAGGATGTATCAATGTCATTGTTTCCAGACATATAGAAAAAATGAAAGATGGAGCTCTACTCTGCAACATTGGGCATTTTGATAGCGAAATCGATGTGGAATGTCTCCTAAATAACCCTGAAATTGAAGTAGAAACGATCAAACCGCAGGTTGATCGTTGTATCTGGAAAAATAAGAGCAAAAGTTTACTTTTGCTAGCACGTGGACGTCTTGTTAATCTTGGTTGCGCGAATGGACATCCTTCATTTGTCATGTCGAATTCATTTTCAAATCAAGTGCTTGCTCAAATTGAGTTGTGGGGTGCTCCGATACGCAAGCAAATAGGGGTTTATAGGCTCTCAAAGCTGCTTGATGAAAAAGTTGCAAGGTTACATTTAGGTCAATTGGGAGTGGAGCTAACGACTCTTTCTCCTGAACAGGCTCAGTATCTTGGTGTTGATGTCAAAGGTCCTTACAAGCCAGATTCTTACCTTTATTAAGGGAAGCATTTGATTCTGAAAAGACTTTTAGAACGGTACAAGTTTTTTGAGTGTGCATTTCAACGCAGAATGCAGTCTCGACTTTCATGAACCTATCTTACTTGCACTTCCATTGGACTGCTAGGAAGAAGCAGGGAAAGAATTCCGAGTGTACAGCTTAACACGTGCTGTTGCTACTGTAGATCAACGGTATAAACGATAAAACGATAAGAACGATAAGAACGATGGAAGAAGACAAGAAATTACCTCATCATGAATTGACAGGTGTCATTCTGAACTGTTGTTTTGAGGTCATGAAGAAGCTTGGGCCAGGATTTCTTGAAAAAGTCTATAAAAATGCGCTATTGATTGCGATGAGACAGTGTACTAAGTCTAGAAGAAATCTTTAAGAAATTTGTGACGTACTGAACATTCTACAAATTTTTATCGTTCTTATCGTTCTTATCGTTGTATCGTTTGCATCGTTGATTGCGTTTACATAAAAACACATATCCAGACAACATTTGAATGGGCGTTAATTTTATGCCCTGCTGTAGCTGTATTGTAGAGGCTGTTTCTTATCAAATCTTAATAAGAAACCCGCCCTGATATGTTATGCGGCCGTTTGTTTCAATTCTCTTCCAAAACGTTTTTTATATTTTGATACGTGCTCTGTTTTTTTCTCCTTTTGTCTTTACATATTGGATGAAAATCAGAAAGAAGTTCATTAATCATTTGTTGGCAAGAGAACTCAATCCTCTGATAGGCAATAAAGTTTTTCATTTCTTTTTTTTGTAAAAAAGATTGATTGATCTTCCAATGTCATAAAATGAGTCATACAGGATTGAATCATAGGTGTGTTCTTTAGACCGATCGCGCCCTGCAAAGCATAATACAGGCCGATCATTTTTGCAGATACTTTTTCACCTAAGAAATTAATGGGTTCATCTAAAGCCAAAACATCAAGAAGATCATAAGTGAAGACTCCCTGACAGCTCATGAGCTTAAATCCATATTTTAGGACTTTTGCGTAAAATTCCATTTTCTTTTCTATTTTCCCTTCATTTTTTATTTTCTTTAAGAAAAGATCCATCACACAAACATACAGGTTGATTTTTTCTCTTTCTTCTATAGATATACCGGCGATGACACCCTCGTCCAAACTTTGGCAGGCACTCTCCAGCCACTTATCGATCTTCTTCTGCTGCTTCCGATCCTCATGCAACTTGGAGGCTTGCAGTGTAAGATACAATCCATCCGCTAGAATGTCGCTTCCCAGAGCATTCAACAGGAAGAGCAAGATTTTTTTATATTGCTTGTTTTCCAATGCAGTTTGGATTTGTGGATATGTCTTGGTTCGTTTGTTCATCCATTCCATTTCTTTCTTAACTTGCTGGAATTTAATGTCATATTTTAATGCTTCTTTGTGATGTCCTAATCTGTCCAATACTTCAGCAATATTTTCATAGATTAATGCAGTTGTAGGATGTTTTTCCCCGAATGCTTTGACATGAATTTCCAGGCCTTTTTTCAGTGGAAGCAGCGCTTCTTGGTGCTTTCCTAATTCGATGAGGATACAACCGATATTGTTGTAGATTTGGCCAGTATCCGGGTGCTGCTCCCCGAAAATTTCTAAATAGGATTTCAAAACAGTTTTCAGAATCACTAATGCTTCCTCGGGGGCCCCTGATTTCCAGAGAAAATGGCCGAAATTGTTGTAGCTCCTAGAAGTAACGGGATGATTGCTCCCGAATAGTTCCAAACGGATCTTCAGAGCTTTTTTAATATACATGATCCCTTCTTGGTCGTTCCCTGATTTGTAAAGAGTAAGGCCAAGATTGTTATAGCTTGTAGCCGTTTTGGGATGATTTTCTCCAAATATATCGAGCCTAATCTCCAGCCCTTTGCGTATTAGAACTGAAGCATCTTTGTGATTCCCCAATGCGTCTAGAGTCATCCCGAAATTGTTGTAAATCGATGCAGTATTTGGATGCTTTTCCTCTAAAACACCCGATAGAATTTTCAGTGCTTTCTTCATTTTCACCAGCGCTTCTTGATGTTTCCCCAATTTGACTAAATTTCCAGCGAGATTGTTGTAACTAATCGCAGTGTATCGATTTTTCTTACCAAATACTTTCAACCACCCACGTAAAGCATTTTTCTCTTGTATAAGTGCTTCTTGGTAATTCCCAAGATCGCTAAATCCTCCCCCGATATTACTATAGTCATGGGCAATGTTCGGATGCTCCTCTTGAAAAACCTTTAAGTTGATCTTCAAGGTTTTGTTAAACTGCACTAACGCTTCTGAATTTTGTAAGTTAACTCTTTCTCGGATAAGCGCCCGAGCTTTAAGAAGATATTCAACGTTTGAAGAAATTTCGTGAAAAGCACAATAAAGGGTTTCTAAAAGAGGGTAAAGCTGCAAAATGCTTTTCAGGCAAAGGTTATATTCTTCTCGATGATATTGCTTAAGCTTAATTTTCATTTCAGATAAAAGCATTTCCAAAAATTTTTCAGATTCCTCATATAGGCTTAAAGCTATAGAGGTCTGGGCGAGGGCGTTATGTATGTCTCCTTTTTTCTTGAGAAGACAGGCTCTCTTCGAGCAATCCTTCAATAGAGGGATCAATTGATTAAGGGGTATCTCTTGGAGATTTTCTTCAGAAAGCGAAGCACAATTTTCGAGAATCTCAATTCCTTTATCATAGGAGAGGAAGGCTTCCTCGTATTTGGCGAGCTCTAGCTGAAGATCACCTAGAGTTTCATGATATAGTAGAGGATCAGGAGGGTCAATCACGCTACTTAAGTGAATATAGGCATTTCGAAGCCGCATCAAGCGATAGTCAATGAGCCCTTGGTAATAAGGAGTCTTGGAATAGAAGCTAGCCTTTCGAAGAATTTGCGTGGCTTCCTTTTCACCTGCTCCTTTTTCCAGTGCTTGAGCAAATTCTGTCAGGGTCTGTTGGAAGGGGAGGAACCGGTAGTAAATTTCATAGAGATCGTCGACATTTTCCGTGATTTTGAAATCCCCCTTCTGCTTGCCATACTTGTTGTATACTTCTAGACGGAGTTTTTGTGTTAAGAGGCAAAGAGTTTTCAGCTCATCGGCCGCTTCTGGTGAGATGATTTCTTTTGCACGAAGCTGGTCAATTTTATCGTAGGAATTTTGTGCATCGAGTTGGTAGTAATAGGTGAGACTGTCGAGCATTGTATGGGGAAAGCGGTAAAAGTCTTTTTTGATCTCATAAGCTTGTCCCACTTTTTCCTTGCCAAAGGAAAACTGGAAGCGATCAAGGTCCTCTAGCATGAGCGTTAGAGCTCTCTCTTGGCATATCTCTTGTGTTAGGCGAACTTTAAGTATTTCTTGGTAGGCTTCAGTGAGCTCTTCAGAACCGGTCAAGTGGGCCACGCAAGACAAAATCACAGGCAAGTGGTAACGATTCAGTATAGCCTTTTTCTGCTCAGGGGAGACGTTGCTGAATTCTTGTAGTTTGATGATTTCTTCCACGGTGCCGATGAGCTCATAATCCCCAGCATTGCCATCTTGTTTCCCATAAGCGGTTTTGCAGGCATTCGGCATACTTCCATCAAAAGAGAGTCCGCGTGGGGAAATCGTATCATAGAACCAAGAGAGTCCTTTGATTTGGAGTGATGGAATGATGGTTTCCCCTAAGTTCAAAATACGGAAATGAAATAATGTCGTAAGGGCAAGGAAATACTCTTTGTTTGTACGGGAGGAGTCCTTAACGAGTATTGCAAATTCTAGGTCGGAAAAAGGGGTCATCTCTTCCCTTGCGAATGAACCGAGCCCAATGAAACTGTAAGGACAGGGAGCTTCCAAGCCGCATGCTTTGAGCAGGTTGTCGCATTCCTGAATCAACTCAGCAAGAAAGATCTTCATCTGTGCGGTAATGTCGCGATATACGTTTCTGATATCAGAGAGCTCAGCAGGAACTTTTCGCCATCTTGCGCGAAGTTCTTCAAGACGCTGCTGGTCTTTGATTCCTTGTGGCATGCCGAAAATAAGCGGTTCTTTACAACCGGTCTCTTTTAAGAATTCAAATTCTAGCCTGTTAAGTTCATGATCAAGGCGGTTCCATTCCTTTTGAAGAGAAGTAAAGGCCTCCTGCAGCTTATTTAATGGGAGGTTATATTTTTGGGCAAGAAGTTCGACCTTTTTAGAAAGTTCATCAGGATAAAGCAGGAGAGCTTCTATTTCCTTGTCCTCGTAACCCGGCATCAAGGAATAAACTGTATGGTGCAGATGTTCGCGTTTTAGATACCAGAGGATGGCTGAACCATTCGTGTAATTTTTACTCTCAATAAAGGAGAGGGCTAGTTGGAAAAATCCCTCAACATACTCGTTCCTGGCATTGGCAGGGCAGAGGTCATCAAACCTTAATTGATTGAATAGCTTTTCTAAATCTACAGCTTTTTGTTGAACGATATCAAGCCTTGGAGCGGCAGCCTTCTTCACTTCATCAACAACATCAGCAATCGTTTGGGCAAAAAACGTTCCAGCTGTGGGAGGCACGCAAAAAAGCAATCGGTCGATCGTTTTTAGAGAAGGCCCCTTGTTTTGCTTAAATTTTTCTTCAATCTCTTCAAGATAAAACTTTCGCTCCTCAACACTCATCGACTCTAAAGGGTAACTTGCGATAAATTCTAGAAGAGCTTTAAATGTGCGAGTTGATTCTGAAATGTTTGGATAGCAGGCTTCGTAGTCACCCCGTTTGAGAGTTAAAATAAAGTCTTTAATTTCCTGGGTTAAAGGAGGGAAAAGAAGTTTTGATTCGATGTTTTTGCCAATGATGCGGAAGCGATTGATATAGAGGTCATCGTAGTACTCGCGGAGCATCTTCGCGGAGGGCTTCCCCCTGAGAAAAGAAGGGTGCTTCTGCGTGATTTCCTCGGGATCGGAAACTTGGTAGTCATTTACGAAGATGACGAGGCTATTTGATGCCGCGTAATAGTTGATCTGTTCCCTGAGTTTTTCGATCCGTTCCGGTGCCATATAAAGATGGGAGACAAATAAAACATCAAATGATTTCTCATATTCAGAAATGAGAGGAGAACTAAACAGATTGTGCATCCATACTTTAGCTTGGGGAAGAGCAGCTTGACATTTCTCTACGCAGCCAAGCTGGTTGTCAAAGCAGAAAATGTCAAAGGGGAATTTGAGCTTTTCAACAAGAGCCTTGGTTTGAACACCGTTACCGCAAGCAATATCGAGGAGTCGATACTGCGGCTTTTGCAAACTTTCTGGAAGCCGGCTGAAGAAGTTATTTAAAATCCCGCTAACTTCTTCGGCCACTTGTGTTTTTTCTGTAGTTTGGGTTTCGAAAATGGCAAAGATCTTATCATATCCTCTAACCTCCTCAGAGAGGGAGGCAGGCCCCGGCCGGTACATCCTATTTCTTTCGATTATTAACCCTGTTTCAGCTGTTGCGCTTCGAATAGCATTTTGAAGGAGGATGTTATTGGGAAAAGAGAAGTTTTTAAAGCGGGCGATCGTTTCAGGATTATATGAGATGGAATATCCTTTCTCTTGTAGCTTATCCAAAAACCAAGAAGGAGGGTTTACACCATCATTAAGAAGACTCTGCAGTTCCACTTCCTGATCGATTCGCTTTTGTGGATTAGGTGTGGTTAATTCTTGAAGATAAGTCATCCAACATTGATCTTCTCCCTTATTAGAGAAAAGGGGGACATTAGGGAGTGACGGGGGATATGTTGATGAGATCATTTTAATTGCCCTCTCTTGCACGGTCTAAGTCAAATTTTTTCTCAAGAAAATAAGTTTTGAAAAATATTTTCGCGTTATTCTCTTCTTTTGCGACCCTCAAAATAGTCATGTAGGTCGAGACTTTCGATACGGTATTTCCTCGTAAACAATCCAATTCCCATTGACGCTCACGTAACAAACTTTCGTTGACATCAATTGGAAGAATTTTTTGCATTATTTTCTTTGATATACTCCCTATTCTGTTTTTCGGTTTTTAGCTTTCGACTCTCTTTTTCAGTGTATGCACTTCCTCTTGAAGATCATTAATCTTTTTAAAATCCTCAGAGATTTTAGGCGTTTTCCAAGGCCATCTTTTGTCTAAGCGCTATTACTGACGTAAACGCTTTCGGATCGATTCTAAGGGATCTATTACATCGCGTTCGGAATTGTCGAGTGCCTTTTGCATAAGTTTAACGCTTGACATAACCGTCGAATGATCTTTTGAAAATAGCTCTGCGATTTTTAGAAAAGGCATTTGCAGTTCTTTTCTGCAAAAATACATGGCGATCTGCCTTGGCAAAACCCGATCGCGGCTTTGCGATTTTTCAAGAAGGTCTTCAGGGCGAATACCAAAATGATCACACACAAGATGAATGATTTTAACTGGTGTAAGGACGATCTTTTGCTCCTCAACGATAAGATCGTTGAGGAGGGCTTTAGCTTGTGGCAAAGAAATCAATGTATCAGCTGAATGGCTTCCAGTTGAGTCTAGGTGGGTGCGCAGAATAAGCGCTTGTAGTGCCCGTGTAAGCGATTTAGTTCCACTTTTAAATGTCTCTAGCAAAAAGGTTGAGATAACATTTGAAAGAGGGAAATGAAATGCTTTTGCTTTTTTTTCTAACATCATCATGAGTTCAGATTGCGACATATTTCCAAGAGGTATGGAAATCCCCCATTCAAAACGACTAATTAAGCGAGCTTCTATATTAGTCAACCCCTGTGGTGCACAGTTGGCGGCCAAGATAATTTGCTTCCCGCTAAGATGAAGAGTATTGAAAGTATGAAAAAATTCCTCTTGAGTTGCCGCTTTTCGTGCGAATACTTGAACATCGTCCACGATTAGGACGTCGGCGCTTCGATAAGCTTGACGAAAATCTTTCATTTCACCGGAACGGATGGCTGATACAACATGCTCTGTGAACGTATCGGCACGCGCATAGATGACCTTGAGCCCTTGTTTCTGCAAATGAAGCGCTGTAGCCATAAGAAGATGCGTTTTTCCCGCACCAGCATCTCCATAAATATATATTGGATTGAATGTGAGTTGGGGGGTGCCATCTAGAGAGGAACAAAGTCTTACGGGCAGGGGACTGGATGAAGGTTCGACAAAGTTTTCAAACGAAAAATTTGGGTCAATCGTATCAAAAGTGAGTTCTGTTTTTTGCTGTGGAGTGCTTTCTTGATTTGAAGCGCGTCCTTTTCCACTTAAATTTTGTTCTGTTTTCTCAGATGAAGGTTTGCTGGTAGTAAGATGTACTTTGATGCGTTTTTTATTGTTATTGTAGAGTGTGGAAAGGATTTTTGGGCGAATATGCTCTTCAAACCAATTGATCTGAAATGAATCTTTAGCTTCTAGATAAAGGTTGCAAGCGTCGAAATGAAGAAGTTTTAATGGGCGAAGCCATTTTTGAACTGTGGCAACCCCAAGCTCTTCTTCTTGATGTTTTAAAAAGTTTTCCCAAGCTTCCATACTAGATGACTAACTTCTTATAGTTTTTGGTTAGACACTGTGAAACAAGAACATGCACGATTGCAAGTTATTATTTCACACTCCCTTAGGAACGTAACTCGACGCGCCCATCATAAAATCCGACAAACACTTTGTCAGCAAGGTTAATAAAAATTCCTGTTTGCATAACTCCCGGAATATCAAGAAGAAACTGGTTTAGTTTAGGAATATCCTCGGTTAAAGCTTCCTTTGCAATGTCATAGATATAGTTGCCATTGTCGCTAATAAAAGGTGTAGAAGGCGAAATCATACGCAACTTTCCACGATAATTTTTATTTTGAAGTTGATGGATAGTAGCTTGCCAAGCAAAAGGTATAATTTCGACTGGTAGCGGAAAGGAGCCTAATTTCGGAACACATTTGCTTTCATCGACAATGATAATTCTTTCACGACTCATTCCTGCTATAATTTTTTCGCGAAGAAGAGCTCCGCCACCTCCTTTGATCATACGTTTTTGAGGATCAATTTCGTCTGCGCCGTCAACAGAGATATCGAGTTCAACAATAGAGTCTACACCAATCACAGGAAGATTCAGGCTATTAGCAAGATTTTCAGTTTCTTTGGAGGAAGCAATTGTTTGGACCTTTAAACCTGCTTTACAATATTCTGCAAGTTTCTTCATAAAATAAACAATCGTGGTTCCGCTGCCAAGTCCAACGAGCATGTCATTTTGAATGAGCTTTGCTGCTGCATCACCTGCAGCTTTTTTAGCAAGATCGGAGTCTCTGTTCATTTTTTCCTTAATTTATTTTCAAAAACATGAAAAGATAAAAGAAGATTCGATATCTCATATGGAGTTGGGAGCAAATAATTTTTTTGCTGCGACCTACTTTGCGAGCTAAATTTTGTTTCTTATTCATAATCGGGTTTTATATGATTACATTACAAGAGCTTTCTAGCTACCTGAAAGAGCTTCTACAAATTGAATTGTTTTCTGATGGTTGTCCCAACGGACTCCAGGTTGAAGGAAAGAGTATTATTAAAAGGCTTGCAACAGCTGTTAGCGCAAGTTGTGCGACAATTGAAGCGGCCATTGAAAAGAAGGCTGATGTCTTAATTGTCCACCATGGAATTTTTTGGAATCGGGATAGTTTTGTTGTTGAAGGAACTAAACGCAAGAAATTATCTCTTTTACTAAAAAATGAACTTTCTCTTTTAGCCTATCATTTGCCACTCGATGCTCATCGAGAGTTGGGGAATAATTGGAAAGCTGCGGCTGAGCTTGGATGGCATTCACTTGAACCTTTTGGACTTTATGGCGGAAAGTTTATAGGCGTTCGAGGTACCTTTGAACCGAAAAGTCGCGAAGCTTTTTCGGAAAGTTTGGAGAGTTATTATAGCCATTCACTTCAGATGGCCCTTGGAGGTAAGAAGATAGTTTCAAGTGCAGCATTAATTTCCGGTGGTGCCCACAGAAGTTTGCTTGAAGCGAGCGCAGTTGGAGTCGATTGCTTTATCACTGGAAGTTTTGATGAGCCTACTTGGCATGAGGCATTTGAAGAAGGCATTAACTTTTTTGCTTTAGGACATTCGAATACCGAGAAAGTTGGACCTTATCATCTTGGGCGGCATTTACAAGAGCGTTTTGGGATTCCTTGTGACTTTCTCGACATTCCAAACCCATTTTGACAAGCTGTACCTGGACAGAAAAAAAGAGCTAAGCTTTGCTCTTACAGGCATATACCTGCAAAGACAAAAATATCTCTCTTTAAAATTAGAGCTTAGACTCTTTTTCTAGCAAATTCGTTCCATTCATAGCTCTTCAGCCCATTAGCACTTTATCAGAGCAAACTGGAATAACTTTTCAAATAAAATGGGAAAATTAAGCTAAAAGCTTTAGAAAGCCTTTATTGACATAATAACATTTTTTATTAGATAATAATTATGTATGCTTTGTAGCAACAAATAAAATAATGAGTGTATATGGTAGATATATACTTGCAATTAATGATGCATGGAGAGTTGAATAAAAGAGAAGGGAAGGCTTCTTCTAAGCCAGCTATAAAAAAAAGTAAATTTGAAATTTCTCAAGAAAAATTGATTGATGACTATATTGACACTTTTTCACTGGTTGAATGTGCCCCTAAAAATGCATTAATTCCAGATTCTATTAGGCGTGTCAAAATAAAAGAAGATCTCAAAAATTCTGTAAATTTTCTTAATATAGACATGGATCTAAATGAATCTTTTGAAATACTTACAAATGATGGTTTATTATATTTAGAGAAAGAAGAGTCTCAGGAAATGATCACTCAAATCTTGGGAATTCCTTTATACATCGATCAAGTGGACTTTAATAAACCTCTTAAAGAAAGTTTATCTACATTTCTACATATTAGTGACTCTGTCATGTTGTCAATCTTCAAAATTGGAATAGCAAAATACAATGAAATGGCATATGAAGCCAGCTTTTCGATCTTTTTTTTACTTTCTTCTTTGGACCATGCGAATGAAGAGGGTTGGTATCGATTGGGAATAGTCGCTGTTCATTTGGAGAAAATTAACTTAGCTCTTCAAGCCTTTGCCTACGCTATCTATTTAAATGCCGATTTGCTCGGTGCAAGGCTGTTTTCTGCTCAATGCTACATAAAATTAGGGGAAGTCGAATCTGCCAAAGCAGAAATAACCGAAGTAAAAAATATTATAGGGAGATCTTCTCCAGAGCCAATCTGGATCGAACTATTAACTAATATTGAGGAACAGTTAATTAAATAGTTTTATAGATGGTAAATTGATATTTAAGGAGTATTTATGACATCTCCTATTAATCAACCAAAAAGGGACCAATCTTTTACTATTAGCGCTGCCATTACCGACGTTGCAAAATCTAGCATGAAAGCTGTGAGTGTGGTGAATAAGGTTATGTCATTTGCAATGAACGGGGTTCTTGATGCCACCACTATAAAAGGGAAGCAAATCATAGGTATCGGTCCAAAAGCTGACTTAGTTTCTACTGCAAAAACCGGAGGAAAAATCATTCTTTTGCTAGCTTCTATTCCTACGGCCCTTTGCCTTCCACTCATTGCACTTCATGCAACGCACCAGGTATATGTGGCCGTTAAAGATTTAAAAAATACTTTTGAAAAAGATAAAGCAATAAAGAATGCTGTAAGCCAAGTAATGGTAAAGAATGGTAGTGAACACTTGGGTAAATTAAAAAACAATGATATCATAAAAGTTAGTAAAAATTTTGATGCTATAAAAAATTCTTTATCGGATGAAATTAGTAAACTTAGTGGACCTGATAAAATAAATGCAGAATCTAAACTTGCTCAGCTGTCAGAAATGGTTACGTATGCGAATGATTTAAAAACTGATTTCTATACGGATAACATTATTAATAGACTGGTTGATTGCCGATTAGAAATAAAATCTTCCGGGCTTTCTGCCGAAATGCCTAAAATGCTTCAAAGGCCCAAGGTTGATGCAAGTGAGGATGATAAAAAAATGGGGCTCGCAGATAAAAATGGCAAGGTATTTGAAAATGATCCAAATGTTCATGTGGATAAGAATGGTAAATATCTTGGTAACCTTAGAACGCCTGAAAGAGAATCGTCTAGAAACGGCAGTTCGATATTCGAAAAATTTTCTGTTCTTTTGGAGAAGAATGGCGGGGATGCAAAGATTATCGAATCTAAATATTATCATCAAGGCATGAGCTCCTGGTCGCCGGCAAGTTGTGTAGTCAAACAATGTGAGTTTGAGTTTCGTGATATTGACAAAGAGACTTACTACCAAGGTAAGCCAAACACATTCAACAACAGTGTGGCTGAAGGGCGAAAGCTCCCTGAATTCCAAAATAAAGATCGGTTGATTACTTCCCTTTTATGGCACAGGGCGCTTACTGCAGAAGTCTTGACAAATATGGAATTTGAAGGAAAAGAAAATGGGAAATTAACTATATATAGAACATTTGATGAAGTTGCCTTTCAAGTAAACGGAGTTAATACAAAAGTGGCTGCCAATGACATAAAGATCAAGTCTGCAGTCATTGAATCAGGTTCGTTAGGTTTTCCGGTAATAGCCTATGGAAATCTAATCACAAAGCAGGAAATCCCTATTCACAAAATTACTTCATGCTATTTTACAAATCCATACATGGGAAGTTCAACAGTTGATGTTGAAGCAGAGTTTGAATACACTTCAAGCAATGTTAAAATAAACTATTCAGGAGTAAAATCAGATAGAAGAATGAGTAAAATATAAATTAGGATTTTAAAAGGGTATCTCATGAATATTACTAAAGCAGAATACATAGCTGTCGATGGGCACCCCTATCTACGTGTTATCATGGACGGTAAAGAAGCAATCATTGGAGACCTTAAGCTAACAGTCCTGGAAATGGGCTATGTACAATTAGAAAGTTCTGACAAGGACGTCAATTGGACTGAAATTTTGCCGCCAATTAAAATTACATTTAAAGATTCAGATCAAGAGCATATATTAAGAGGTTTTACAAACGATCCCGTCATTGTTAAGATGGCATCAATTTTTTGGAATGCTATCAATAATATAGAAGGGGAGAAGTTTAAAGTAGGGCCGATTCCAATCCCAATTTAAGAAAAATAACGTACCTAAACTGGAAAGATTAAATTCTTCTTCTTTTCGTACAACCTTTAGTTAGCCAATATAATTGTTTAATAAAATGCAATTTTAATTTGCTCTAGTTAAAAATGCCCACACAACAGGCCTTGGTGCCAGGCCTGACATTCTGACATTTGCCAAGAATGCTTTTCAAAGTATTTATAGAGGCAAATATCAAAATATCAGGCCAGACACCAATGGCTTTTCACTTCACAAAAGTCTATTTTCGACGGATTTCCTGTCACTCTTTACAGCCGCTACAGACATTAATCTATATTCTTTTGTTTTTGGTCAAAAAGACAAAATTTGACGACACAAATTGGTTACAACTATAGCTTCTTTATCCCTCATCTTTCCATCCTGATAATTAAATTACTTTAACTTATGCAATCGTCTCTGCCACCAGTTTCTGCTTGACTAAAGTCTTCTTAGAAGCCTAATTTGAGCCTAGTCGGATTTAAAATAAGGATTATGTGGTATGCAAATGAATGATGCCAAAGCTTCAAACGAAGCCAACACCCCCCATGATTATCCTTCCCTATTAGACATAATTGGACATACTCCTCTCGTAAAATTGCAGAGGATCGTCGAAAATCCTTTAGTCACTCTCCTTGTAAAACTCGAATCTCTAAATCCCGGAGGGAGCATTAAAGACCGTATTGCTCTCCATATTATAGACGATGCGGAACAAAAAGGGCTCTTAAAGCCCGGCGGGACAATTATTGAGGGGACTTCCGGGAATACCGGTGCTGCAGTGGCAATGATAGGCGCAATTCGTGGCTATCGTGTCATCCTTACAATGCCGGAAAAGGTCAGTCAGGAAAAAAAGAATGCTTTAAAAGCGTATGGTGCGGAAATTATCGTGACTCCAACCGAGGCGCCTCATGGGTCTAAAGAGCACTATGTAAGTAGGGCTAAACAATTGGAAGCAGAAATTCCTAATAGTTTTAGACTCAATCAGTATGAAAATTTAAAAAATCCTGAGGCACATTATTTATCCACCGCACCAGAGATTTGGACTCAATCTAAAGGCAAAATTGATTACTTTATTTCAAGCGGAAGTACAGGTGGGTCGATTAGTGGGATTGGTAAATATTTAAAAGAAAAGAATCCCAAAATCAAGGTGATCCTACCTGATCCTGTTGGTTCAATTTACTATGATTACTTTAAAACAGGTGAAATTCCTGAGGGAGGCAATTGTAATTACCTTATAGAGGGAATAGGGGAAGATCACATTGCCGGTGCACTCGATTGGACAATTCTTGACGACGTTGTCAAAGTTACTGATAAACAAGCGTTTGACACAACTCGTCTTTTAGCATTTAGAGAAGGGATCCTTGCTGGAGGTTCAAGTGGAGCTAATGTCTGGGTCGCATTGCAGATTGCTAAGGAGGCTACGGTTCCAACAACGATCGTGACATTAATTGCCGACGGTGGGGTTAAATATCTAAGTAAATTTTTTGATAATGCATGGATGCAAAACAACAAATTGTTATGAGGAATTATGAAATTCGAAACAAGAGCCATTCATGCAGGTTATGAACCAGATGCAGAGACGGGTTGTTTGATGCCTCCAATTTATATGACTTCGACATATCTTCAAGATGCCCCAGGGGTGGATCGAGGCTATGATTATACCCGTGCCGGAAATCCGAATTTTACAATTTTGGAAAAAACGCTCGCTTCATTAGAAGGTGCAGAGCATGCAACCGTATTTTCTTCAGGACTTGGCGCGCTAACCGCCCTTTGTGCCATGCTTTCGCAGGGAGACCATGTTTTGGCATTAGAAGGTATTTACGGAGGAACCTACCGACTTTTTAATAGTGTATTTAAACGGTTTGGTATTGAACTTGAAATCTTAAAGCTCACTCATTTTCAAGATTTGGAGCGTGCTTTAGCAAAAAAGCCTAAATGGCTTTTATTTGAAACACCTACTAACCCACTACTCAATGTAGTCGATATTGAAGCTTGTGTTAAAGTAGCTAGGCGCCATGGGGCTTTAACTATAGTTGATAATACTTTTGCAACACCTTATTTTCAAAATCCGTTGCATTATGGAGCGGATGTTGTCTGGCATAGCACAACAAAATATATGGGAGGACATTCCGATGTCATTGGTGGAGCTATCATTACAAATAGTTGTTCTATCAAAAAAGAAATGGATTTCTTTCGGAAATCCATTGGACTTAACTGTAGCCCTTTTGATGCTTGGCTCGTAACACGTGGAGTTAAGACTTTGGCGCTTCGAATGGAACGACATGCACAAAATGCAGGAAAAATCGCTGCTTTTCTTGAGGTACATCCGAAAGTTAATAGAGTTTTCTATCCTGGGCTTCCTAATTCTCCAAGTTACGCCATTGCGAAAAAACAAATGAGTGGTTTCGGGGGAATGGTCTCTGCAGAATTCAAACTTTCTTTAGAGTTGACAAAAGCTCTGGTTTCTTCGTTTTCTTTATTTGCTTTGGCAGAGAGTCTAGGGGGAGTCGAATCTTTGGTTTGCCATCCTGCTACGATGACCCATATGGCGATTCCTGCTGATGAACGTGCAAAAGGAGGGCTAAGCGACAATCTTGTACGTTTTTCTGTCGGTATCGAAGAATGTACAGATCTAATCAATGATCTTACTCAGGCACTTGAGCTTATCAGTTAACATCTTTGAGTCTCTATGTCTTTGCGTTAATTTATCTGATTATATACTAATTCTTTCTTTGCTTCTTTCTCTCTTTCCCTCTTTATCTATTGGCAAAATTTTCTGATTACAGTAAACTTGGAAGCAAAATTCGATTTGTACTCGCGCAGTAATCATATATAATTCATGAAGGATTCGATCGGATGACATTTCCAAAATTTCTAGCCTTTGCCTCTGTTTTTCTTTTTGCAACGATTGGAATGCTTGCTTTTTTTAAAAGTAATAAGTCAAGTCCTGTAATAGATGTAAAAATGGTCTCTACAACATTACCCACTCCGATTGCTCTTGAGCGTGAAATTCAAATTGTGCAGCCTCCAGTTGTGAAAGTGGTTGAAACTTCTGTTATTGCAGAGCGCACTTCCGATATGGCAGCTTCTAAAAAAGTACAAGCGATTGAAAAACCCCTTCCAGAAGCAGATCGCATTTTAGAGCTTTTTAATAAAAGTGAACCAAGACTGCCAATTGTAGAAACGATCATCTATAAAAGTCGTGTCCCTTGGCTCAAAGGGCGTCCAGCCTGGCTCTCAGACTATGCAAGTTATTATGGGACTTCACGCCATTTTATTGCGCGCAGCTTGAATGGTAGCCGTGATTACTTGAAGCAAGAAGTTGCTGAAGGAGATTCTTTCAATGTTTATCGAAAAGATAAAAATATTCAGTTTTATTTATTAGTCGATACTAGCCGCTGTAAAATGTGGTTTTATGTGATGGATTTGGATTTGAATAAGCGTACGTTGCTTAAGACCTATAACGTGGGACTTGGCAGGCTTAACAGCGAAAGAGTTTCAGGATTGTTGACCCCATTAGGGAAATATGCTCTTGGGAATAAAGTTGCTATCTATCGACCGAAAATTGAAGGCATTTATAACGGCCAGAAGGTCGAAATGATCCGCATTTTTGGTACCCGTTGGGTTCCTTTTGAAAAAGAAATTAGTGACTGTACCGCTCCTGCAAAATCTTTAGGTTTTCACGGAGTTCCCTGGGTTTTAAACTCAGGAGTGTTGTCTGAAGATTGTTCTAGCATTGGAAAGTATGAGAGCGATGGCTGTATCAGATTGGCGACTGAAGATGTGGAGGAAATATTTGCAATACTTTTGGCCAAACCTGCTGTCATCGAGCTTGTTAGAAATTTTTCGGATGCTAAACTTCCAGGTACTGAATAATTTTGTAAGTTAAGATCCCCGAAGTTAGTGAGATGACAATTTAGACACAAACAATGTGCTTTAGATTTATAGATGCGTTAAAAAAATAACCTATTACTTGTTAGGTCCACAAGGTTAATTGGGGTAGCGCCCCTACTTAACCTTGTGGACCTAACAACTTGCATGAATAAGGAGTTCTATGTCAGATATATTGCCTCACGAAAAACAAATTTCTGAGTATGTCAAGACAATCGAGCATCTCAAGAAACAAAATCAAGCTAATCCGCTTTTTAATGCAGAGATTCGAAAATTCGAACAGAAGTTGAATAAACTCAAGGAGAGTGTTTACGCAAAACTTATTCCATGGGAACGTGTCCAAATTTCCCGCCACCCAGATCGCCCACATACATTAGATTATATTAAAAATCTTTGCGAGAGCTTCCATGAACTTTGTGGAGATAGAACATTTAGTGACGACCATGCAGTGGTGGGTGGATTAGCTGTAATCGATGGAATGAAATGCGTACTAATTGGTCAGGAAAAAGGTAACGATACAGAAACTCGAGTGAAACGCAACTTTGGAATGCTGCTCCCTGAAGGCTTCCGTAAGGCACTCCGTTTGATGAAGTTGGCCGAGAAGTTTCAGCTTCCCGTTATCTCTTTACTCGATACTCAGGGTGCTCATCCAGGTCTAGAAGCTGAAGAACGTGGCCAGGGTTGGGCCATTGCAATGAATTTGAGGGAAATGAGTCAGCTAGCCACTCCGATTATTGTCGTTGTTATCGGGGAAGCGGGCTCGGGTGGAGCATTAGGTGTGGGTGTTGGAGATGTTATCGGCATGTTAGAACATGCTTATTACTCTGTGATTTCACCGGAGGGATGCGCATCGATCCTTTGGAAAGATGCAAGCAAGAAAAGTGAAGCTGCTTCTGCGTTAAAATTAAATGCTGAAGATCTTTTGAAACTACAGATCATCGATACAATCATTATGGAGCCTCCAGGTGGAGCCCACCATGGTCCACAATATGTATATAGCAATGTAAAGTCATTTATTTTGGAACAATGGGAAATTCTTAGACATATTCCAAAAGAGCTTTTGCTGGAACAACGTTATATGAAGTATCGACGGATGGGAGGCTTTACAAGAGCGGAAAAATCATGAGACTACTTTTAAATACCGCTTTAAAAAGTCGCCAAACGACTTATTTATTAATTTGTACCGTATTGTTGATGTGCCTTACGACCTTTGCGTCGCAGCTTGAGATCTTTTCGATCGGTATTATTACAAAGAGTGGGCCTGGTTTTTTTGAGCTTTTTGGGAGTAGTGAAGTTCCAAGTGAATCTCTGCGCTCTGAAAAAATTTCTAAAGAAGAAGTTCTGAAGAAATGGGAATTTATTGAAGATAAAAATGATGGATATATCACGCTTGATTCTGCCAATCACTATATAGCAGAAAAAAAAGGGGGTGACATTATCAGTAAGGGAATTTCCACAATAGATCGTTTTTTTCCTGTAACAAAGAATCTAAAAAATCTTGTGTATTTGCTAATATTTGTTGCCTTATTCAAGGCGATTTCTCTTTTCTCTTACCGGTTTATCACACGACTTGTGGCCATTTATGTAAGTAGAGATTTGCGTTTACAGTATTTCGAGCATATTCAATCATTGCCTATTTCCTTTTTTTACAAGTACAATAGTGGAAGCCTCTCCTCTCGAGTGGTCGGAGATGCGGCTTTAATTGCTGAAGCAATAAATGCCTGCCTCGTTAATTACCTGCAAACGCCTTTTGTTGTAATGACGACTTTAACGCTTTGTTTTTTAACTTCATGGCAGCTTTCTCTGATCATTTTTGTTGGGTTTCCTTTCATCATTTTGCCGATCGTTTTTTTGGCTAAGAGGGTGAAAAGGATTTCTAAGCAAATTCAGCAAAATCAAGAGCGTTTTACCTCAGTTCTTCTCGATTTTTTAGCAGGTGTGCAGACAGTCAAGGTTTTTGCGATGGAAGCTTTTTCATTGAAAAAGTATCAGGAATATAATGAACGTATGGCATCTTTAGAGAAACGTAGTGCGCGTTATGATCTTTCCTCGAGACCTATCGTTCATACTGTTGGGATGTTTTGTTTGGCCACGGCATTGATGTACGGAATTTATATTCTGCAAATGAGTAATTCAGAGGTCTTTTTTTATTGTGGTCTGCTTTATATTTTCTATGAGCCTATTAAAAAATTTGCTGAAGAAAATAGTCATATTCAGAGAGGAATAGCAGCAGCAGAAAGGCTTTATGAAGTGATGGAAATGAAGCCAGATATTGAAGATGATCAAAATTCTTTGGATTTGCTCGAGTTTAACGAATCGATTGAATTTGATGATGTTTGGTTTAGATATGGGGAAAGTTGGGTTTTGAAAGGCGTAAGTTTCACAATCTCTAAAGGAGAATGTGTCGCGATTGTAGGTCCAACAGGCTCTGGGAAGTCGACAATTGTCCAGCTTTTGCCAAGGCTTTACGATATTCAAAAGGGTGAAATCCGAGTCGACGGAACTCCTTTAAAAGAGTATACGCAACGTTCTTTGCGTGAAATGATTGCATTTGTCCCACAAAAGCCCTTTCTATTTGTCGACACTGTGGCTAATAACATTTCTTTTGGTCGACCATTTTCTAAAGAGCAAATTGAAGAAGCTGCAAGTGCTGCGTATGCTGATGAATTTATTGAAACGCTTCCACAGGGCTACGAGACTGAACTAGCAGAAGCTGGAAAAAATCTCTCAGGAGGCCAGCAACAGCGTTTAGCAATTGCTCGAGCTCTTGTCAAGGGGGCTCCAATTTTAGTGATGGATGAAGCAACCTCATCTTTAGATGCATTAAGTGAAGAGCGTATTAAACAGTCTATCGATGGATTGCGTGGACAGATGACTCAAATCATCATTGCCCATCGTCTTTCAACCATTGAAAAGGCCGACAGAATCATTTATATCGAGCGTGGTAAAAAGATAGCTGAAGGGACAAAAGAGGAGCTTTTGGCTTCATGTCCGGCCTTTGAGCGCATGTGGAATTGCACGAGTGAGGTGTATGATGAAGTGGTAGTAGCTGATAGTCTATAGCTGCCTCTATTTGGAAGGGAGAATCATGATAAAGCAATACAAAAAAGCCCTTTTTATTTTTAGAAGAGATTTACGCTTAAACGATAACACCGGCCTTCTTTTTGCACTAGAAAATGCTCAAACCGTCATTCCTTGCTTCATTTTTACACCTGAACAGATCGAGCACAATCCTTATCGTAGTGATAGATGCCTCCAATTTATGATCGAATCATTAGAGGATCTTGAAAGCCAACTTTCCGCCAACAATGGACGTCTTTTTCTCTTTTATGGAAAAGTAGAAACCATTATCACCGATTGCATCAAGAACTTAGGAGTTGATGCAATCATCGTCAATCGTGATTACACACCTTACAGCATTAATCGAGATCAAAAGCTAACAGCCACTTGTGAAGCCCTTAATGCTAGCTTCCATTCCTTTGAAGACGCCCTTCTTCATCCACCAGAGGAAACTTTAAAGTCTGACGGTAAGCCTTACACTATATTTACTCCTTTTTATCGAAATGCCCTAAAACTTGAAGTTGATTATCCTTCCGAAAATCGACACACCAATTATGAGTCTAAATCAATCCCTTTTGCTGCTTCGAATGCAAGTTTATATAATAAAGTGCTCCCGCTTCCAAAAAGGCAACTTCAATCCAAAGGAGGAAGATCTGAAGCTCTAAAAATTTTAGCATCACTTGGAAATTTTGAAAGCTATAAAGAAGAAAGAGATTTTCCTGCACTAGAGAAAACCACTCATCTTTCAGGACACCTTAAGTTTACAACCTGCTCTCCTAGAGAAACTTATTGGGCAATATATCATCAACTTGGAGAAAGTTCGGAGCTTCTACGTGCTTTGCATTGGAGGGATTTTTTTAGCTCGATTGGGTTTTATTTTCCTCGAGTTTTCACAGGAGCTTTTCAGCAGCATTTTAATGCTGTTAAATGGAGCTATGACGAACAACTTTTTAAGAAATGGTGTGAAGGCACAACAGGTTTTCCAATTGTTGATGCAGGGATACGGGAGATGAATCAAACTGGTTTTATGCATAATCGTTTGCGTATGATTGTTGCTAGCTTTTTAGTAAAAGATCTCCATTTTGATTGGAGATGGGGCGAGAAGTATTTTGCTCAAAAATTGATTGATTATGATCCCGTAATCAATAATGGCAATTGGCAATGGGCTGCAAGCACAGGTTGCGATGCGCAACCCTATTTCCGCATTTTCAATCCGTGGCTGCAAGGCTTGAAATTTGATAAGGATTGCATTTATATCAAAAAATGGGTTCCCGAGCTGGAGTCGTATTCTCCAAAGATCATTCATAAATGGTTTCAAGAAAATCATCAACAGCATGCAGCTACCTATCCAGCCCCATGCGTGGGCCATGCAGAAGAGTCAAAAAAAGCTCTTGCAGCTTATAAAGCTGCCTTCAACAATACCGCGGAAATGGATGAGTAGTTTTCTGCAATCCTATATAATCAAAAAAATTAAAATCGAGAAGAGCATTTTCCTTTGCCGATGCTTTCTTCATTAGCCACTGATCTCTCATAAATTGGTTACTACTTTCAAAAGTTGCATCAATTGACGGATGCAAAATAATGGGTTTGAAATCATCTATTGAAAAAAACAATTCATATTTTTTTGTAATATAATTGTTGCTATTTTCATTTCTTAGCTTTATCGTTGCTCTGATAAATCCATTGTCTTCATCTGTGATTGTTCTGCCAAATCTAGATGTTAAAGGGATGAAAGTTAGATCATTTGGTGTGATTCCATATTCCTTCCAACCCCAATATTCTAATAAACGTTGAGCTATAATGTTATGTTCTGATCCGTTGCGGCAATGCGAAAAATAGGGGAGCATGCCTTCACGAAGTTCTTTTATCTCAGAAGATATATTTTTTTTAGGAACTAAGGGAAGATTTGAAACTTCTGAGAACATTGGAGAGGGCAGCGGAATACCTCCTTTGAATTCATTTTGCCATAAATCTTTCTTTCCAGCACATCTTTCAAGGTCATCACGAATTTCTTTTTCAAGGCTCATTAAGTTTGCGTTTTTCGGATAGGTAAATTGATAAAAAAAAGTAGTTTTGAACATCGTATGCTGGAAACCACTGAAATCTGATTTTGGTTCCATATCATAGTATGCAAAGAGCGGAGCATAAAGGAATTCCCTTTTTGGCATTAAGGTGGCTCTTTTCTGATACTGTAAAGTAAGATAAACATTCGCTTCATAGATTTTAAATGCAACTTTTGCCATCGCCTTTTGACACATTGTTGTAAGATCTGAATCTTCCTCGGAGTTACTATTAGAGGCTAGGGCTAATAATTTTGAAGGGGTTAGCTGGATACATGCTTCCCTATGAATGTTAGAAAGGTCAAAGCCAAATTGTAAAAGATTGGTAGATTCCCTTGCCTCGCATTGTTTGAAGAGGTCAAAGGCACAATTAAGGCCTCCTTTTTCGCTAGTCTGCATATAAATTGTTTTCTTGAGGAAGTCACCAAGAGGATCATCTTCTTTTATCGAAAGCATTTTTTTGATAAGGTTTTTTTGAGTCCATGTATTCAAGATATCATCTTGGCAGGAACGAATTGCTTTGAGTTGTTTTTCATAAAATGAAATTTGTTTATAACCCAAAGATAAGCCCACAACTTTTTGAGCTACGACAATAAAAAACGGCATGGATTGTGAAGGTTTATTTTTTTTAAAATAATTGGTTAGTAACTCAATAGAGACTTTAAAAGAAAAGCTCTGCATTTCTTCTGCAATAATAGTTTTACCTGTAAGTGCTTCTTTTTGAAGGAAAAATATAATACTTTTCTCTAAATGTGTATAAAAATCTGGATCAACTAGATATTGTTTGTCTACAGCATCTGCTAAATGGCGCATGTCATAAAATAGCGACAATATAAGATCGATATCTGATTTTGAAAAATGGCATACATTAAAACTTATGTTACCATAAATCAGATTCGAATTTTCCATGATTGATTTGAAATAGGGTATTTTTAATAAAAATTCTTGATCAAAATACTCTTTAATAACGTTGTCAAATGTAACAGCAATATTTTTTCTAACTAAGTCATTTTTCTCTGAGGGGGTCCCTATACAATTAAAAGGATATGTAGAAAAAGATGCTTCCATAATTGTTCCTTATTTCGGTTTGTCGATATCACCCTAATCCTGTGGGAAGAGTGGCATTTGTATATATTCGTTTGGGATAGCCGGGAGACTTTGAATGCACTGTGCTTTTTAGCAGATATCGCACATTTTGATGATAACCGAATAAATCTGCAATAGGGATTTATATTCGACATTTTTTTCTGCGATTTGTTTTTTTTCCTTTCAGATGAATTAAGAGGGGGGATCGTTTTGAGAAAATAAATAAGCGATCTGTTGATTTAGGATAATGCGTTCGTAGTCAATTATTTTAAATAACTTATAGCATACACTTTCTTAGAGTTTTTATGAAAGTTTGACTTAAATGATAAATTCATCACATGAAGAGACTGACAGGAAATTGCGTCAAGAATAGATTTGCGTGAAAGTGAAAAGCCATTGGTGTCTGGCCTGACATTCTGATATTTGCTTTGGCTATGCCTCTAAAAATATTCGCAGCAAATGTCAGAATGTCAGACCTGACACCAAGGCCTACGCTGAGGGGTTTTTAAGTTAGAGACTCTCTCCTAAAATGAAATATGACCTAACCTTAGAGATGCCACATACAGGCCATTGGTGTCAGGCCTGACATTCAGACATTTGCTACGAATGCATTTAAAAGTTTTCAGACAGGCAAATATCAGAATATCAGGCCAGACACCAATGGCTTATCCGCCATTGCACGAAGCTTCAGTAGTTTCCTGTCAGGCTCGAAGGCCTGACTTAAAAATAGCTTGGCAATGCACTATAACCAATTATGGCTCAAATCACGACTTACGACCAGGTCTGGAGCTTTCCTCTTGAACCTTCTAACGTCGGGTGTAGATCAGAAACATCTTCGACCAGAATTTGTTCCTGCTGAGCTTCTTGGGATTTTTTTAGTGTTTTTGGTAGTCCACAAATGTATTAAATCCATTGAGAGAGGAGGAAATAACTAAAAAAAGAAGGCGCTAACAAGAGAGGAAGGGCAACATGATTTTAAATGAATATCTATGTTATAATAATACTAACCTTAGAAGGCAAATATTGCCAACCGGACATTTCTATTTTGCTCACATATAGGACATTTCTATTTTGCGCTAACAGAGTGAATTTCCTTAAAAAATATACCCTTGCCTTCGAATTTTTTGAATCGCGTGCTTCTTTCACTGCTGCCGCAGCTCTGTCATTTAAATTGTTCTGACCCCGCGTTCCGCTATCGCTACACACGAGACGATTGCATAAGTGACAAGAAATTATTTTTTTATTTATGTTTACAAAAAAAGGCCTCACAATGTATTCTAAGTGTGATTTACAACAAAGAAACAAATGAGGCCAAAT
>JACCRY010000030.1 GCA_013813265.1 Parachlamydiaceae bacterium | reverse complement strand
GTCCACTATTGTGGAGTTACGAATTGATTTCTTCGGACACCCTTGCTTTCGTCTACATATTCCCTCCTATAAGGGTTATGAATGATCTCTCATCATCTAGGATATGCCCATGCTGGGCGCACCCGAGTTGCCCTTGAGGCAACTCGTCATTGTCATTAAAAACAAAATCATTAAGTTTTACCTCGACTGAAGTATCTTTCTCTGTAAGCTAGCCGAGATCGAACATGTAAATTCATTTATTATCATTGTTGTATCAAACTTTTAATCAAAGGCAGCAAATCAAGCCATTTTTTTTCAATTTCGTTATTGCGAACGATTTCCTCTGCAGCATTAAATTCTGCTTTAGCCTCAGTCAATAGGTTGCGTTGTATATAACATTCCGCAGCAAATAGCCTTGCACCGATATGTTTTGGATCAAGCGTGGCTGCAGTCGTATAGGCTCGTGTTGCTAAATCGAGATTGCCAAACTTCTGTGCTGCAATTGCCAGGCGAAACCAATACTCAGACTGCTCAGAATTTAACACCGATAATAAAGTGTATAGCGATAAGCAATCTAAATACAGTTCTTTAGAATATTTTTCAGCTGCAACATCGGCAATAGCGTTGAGACTTTCGTCGCTTATTTCAACTACTGATGACATATTTACATTATTCAATTGCTCTAGATTAATATTTTTGATTTTATGCTGAATAGTTGAAAACTCTGAAACCAGTAATCGATACGCTTTTTCTGAAAGGTAACTGGGCCCTTCAGACATCAAGAGTTTTACTGCTGACTCAAGAAGCTGTGATAGCTCATCCATTCTTACGGCATCTTTTAATTCCATTTTAATTTTTTTACGCCTAAGTTTTGGCGAGAGCATATTCTTATGAGTAGGATCTTCTTCAAGTTCCATTGCATCTACTTCGCTATCGATCTGCTTGTCAATTGCTAATCCTAGTGGATCTGTTACTTCATTTTTTTTTTGAAAAATTTCGCCGTGCATCATGGCTTGAAGGTATTGAGGATCCATTTTTCACCTATAAAAAGTTAGAGTTTGAACAAGATTCTAAAAAAGGGACAACCTTTTGATCTTTGGGAAGGTCACTTAAAGGTACCTTTTGTCCAACTTGTTCACATATACTTTTTTATAGCAGTCAACAGCGTTTTTAGGAAGTCATTTTAAATATAAGGCATCATTAAACTTTTAGATAAATGCCATTACATATAAATATTCTATTTTTGTTCAAATCCATGGGAGATAAATAAAATATCTTACGATAAATCAAATTGTTTTTTTAATTAATGTAGATGATAAATATATTTGTTATATACTAGAAGTAGGTGTTTGTTCGTTTTTGAGTTAAAATTAAATTTAGGAGGGCTTATGAATCCAATATCCCAAAATCCATTAAAACAACAAATTACAGAGTCAATTACCACAAGTATGAATAACATTAGAAACACTCTGGGAATTGAATCTAGCAAACAGAAAGATGGCGTGATGGCAGCAAAAATCCCTACCCCTACGGAGTCCGCGCCCAATAAAAAACCAGGTACCGGACAACAAATCCTCAATACTTTTTCTAATCAAAATCTTTCTCGACTTGCAGATGCTTGTTCTCTAAGACCATTATGGAACGCTTTAACAAAAGGCAAATCTCAGCAACCAGAGGTAACAGTAAGCGAACCTAACATTGAAGGTCAAGATCCGAGCAAGGGAATTCCTAAAGTCTTAAGCGAAAGCAAGAAAACTTCCACAGATGTAGGAGGTATATATACACCGACTCCAAAGGAAATTTTGTCTCCAGAAGCGCAAGCGGCGGAAAGAAAAGAGGCAATGGCCAATAGTCTTAAATGGTCCATAAACGTTTTTGCTAGAGAGATTGAAGAAAAAAAACCTAGCGATGGTGTGGGAACCCCAACTTGGAATGCCGATCTAGCAGACTTTATCAAAAAAACTGAAAGTAATCCTGACAAGAAAGAAATTCTCGAACAAAATGGAGAACTTTCTGAAAAATTTAACGAATTAAAGAAATTTAAAATGTAATATTAGTCGTAGTGAAATGGAATTTTTGGTGATGGTGAATATGAGATTTCGTCATAAAAATCTTATTTACGATTGGCTGGTACCAGATCTAATGCTCGCATAAACTATGGCAAGCTCGTAGAGGCCTATAAGTGGGACGGCAAGAAGAACTTGAGTGAAAACATCAGGTGGTGTCAACACAGCGCCTAAAATAAAAGCTGTCAGGATCATTGCTCTGCGGTGAGAACGCATAAATGTTGGAGTTAAAAGTCCAATGTGCACAAAGAAAAAAAGCAGAAGTGTCAATTCAAAAGCTAAACCATTAGCAAGTAAAAGAAGTAAGGTATAGTCAATGTAAAGCGCATAGGACCACAAATTTGCGCCAATTTGTTCATTAAAAGCATATAGGAATTTATTGGCGATGGGTAGGGTCACGGTCTGCGCAAAAAAAAATCCAGCACCGAAAAATAATAGAGAAAGCCCAAAAAAAGGAAATAGCAGTCGTTTATGTGAGTGATTTATTGCAGGAGCTATAAATTGCACTACGAAATAGAGCCAGAATGGAGATGTCCCAACGAGACCTAGCCAAAAACAGATTTTTAGCGTTGTCATCATGCCTTCAAGTGGACCAAGCAGCGCTAATGGTTGCGATTTCTGTGTGCTAGAAAGCTCTAAAGAGCTGTTGGGGGGAAGACTAAAAGTAGGGGGAGAGTGAGAGATTTCCTTAGCTTCACCGGTGCTACTCACGAACTTATGGCCATCTGGAAGTGCATATAGTTGAGTTTGTGAACTGTTATTTACGATCTGTCGTTGCTTAACTTCATAAAGCTGTAGGCTCCCTTGTGTAGGGTCAAGAGGAGAGAGCAAGATGTTTAGGATTGGAGAGTAAAATAGAAAACTTATAAAAAGACCTGCAATCAAAGTGCAGAGAATACGCAATAATGTGCCTCGCAATTCATTTAAATGTTCCCAAAAGGAGGCGTGGGAATCATCGAGATCATCCTCCTCAGTGGAGTGCTCTAAAATGTTTTCCATAAGAAATTATGGAGTGTCGCTGTTTTCGGATTCAGGAGAGGCTTTTTTTTCAAGTTTGACTGAAGGAACTTCAGGCAAATCTTCGGTCGTCTCATGAATGGCCTTTTTAAATTCACGAATTCCTTTTCCTAGATTACGAGCAAACTCAGGAAGTTTCTTTCCTCCAAAAAGTAGAAGTGCGACGCACAAGATGACGATAAGTTCTCCACTGCCGAACATAAATACTCTCCTGGTAAAAATCCTAGTCTTAATAGAAACTGGGCACTCCGAGTGTGTCGAAGTGCCCAGTTACGGTCATTGATGCTAGCTTTTTAAAGTTAAGCCACGCTTTTCATTAGGTCTAGCACCTTAGCCAGCTCGGCATTGGAATGTCCATTTACGGGCGGCTGAGCTCAGCATCGGGTTTCCGTTACGGTCTCGAAAGCGTTGCTTTTCGACTCAGTTTTAATTGTCCACGTTCGTTAATATCTATAACTTTAACAGGAACGATGTCCCCTTGCTTCACTAGGTCCGTCAAACTTTCAATGCGCGCATGGTCGAATTCTGAAATATGACATAATCCTTCTTTTCCTGGAAGAACTTCTACGAACATTCCAAAGGCAACGATAGAAGTGACTTTCCCGCTATAGACGCGCCCAATTTCAATCTCGGCTGTTAATCCTTCAATGATTGCTTTGGCTCTATCAATCGAAGACATACTTGAAGAAGCAATGCTAATAAGTCCATCATCATCGATGTCGATTTTCACGCCAGTTTCTTCGGTGATTGCACGAATTTGCTTCCCACCAGGACCGATAACTTTGGCAATTAAGCTTGGCTTGATTTTGAGTGTTTCAATGCGAGGTGCATAGATTGACATCTCATCTTTGTAGCGAGGGCAAGCTTTAAGCATTTCTTCTAGAATATGAATGCGTCCCTCTTTTGCTTGCGCAAGGGCTGCTTTCATGATCGCAGGAGTAATTCCTTCAATCTTGATGTCCATCTGGAATGCTGTAATTCCGGTCATGTCTCCGGTAATTTTGAAATCCATGTCGCCAAGGGCATCTTCAATTCCTAGAATATCAGAAAGAATTGTGTAATGGTCCCCTTCCAGGATTAATCCCATCGCAATTCCTGCAACAGGTCGTGTAATTGGAACACCGGCATCCATTAAGGATAGGCAACCACCACAGACTGACGCCATGGAAGATGAACCATTCGATTCGGTAATTGTTGATTCAATGCGAAGCGTGTAAGGGAATTTGTCTTTTGGGGGTAAAATGGCAGCTAATGCACGTTCAGCAAGTTTGCCATGTCCCATTTCGCGACGTCCTGGAGCTCCAACACGACCCACTTCACCCACTGAAAAAGGAGGGAAAAAGTAGTGTAGGTAGAAGCGATTCGAACTTTCGCCTTCAAGGTCTTCAAATCTCTGAGCCATACTTTCGCCGCCGAGAGTGCAGACTGCCATTGCTTGTGTTTCACCGCGTGTGAAGAGTGAGCTTCCATGCGCGCGAGGAAGAAGGCCTTGTTCGATGGATATCGGACGGACTTCCGTACTCTTGCGTCCATCACTGCGGAAATTCTCATTTACGATCATTTGGCGCATATGACGAGCCGAAACTTGCTTTAATGCGTTTCGAACTTCAGTTTCACTAAAACGAGGATTTGAGTCTTCTGAGCATAACTCCTTAATTACAATCGCATCGACATCAGATTGTGCTTGCTCGCGCTTTTTCTTCTCTGCAATGCGCAACACAGCCGGAAGATGTGGAGCTGTATGGCTTTCGACGGCCGCAAGGACATCTGGTGAGGTTAGGCGTAGAGCTGAACGATTCTTTGGCTTGCCGATTTTTTGTTGCCAAGCAAGTAGGGCTGCACAAATTTTCTTAATTCCGGCATGTCCTAGATCAATTGCTTCAACAACTAGTTCTTCAGTTAAAAAATCACTAAATCCTTCGATCATCAAAATGCCATCTTCTGTGCCGGCAAGTGATAGGTCAAGCTTAGAAACGCGTTGTTGTGCAACTGTTGGATTAAGGATGAGCTTGCCATCAACATAACCCACACGAACACCTGCAACTGGTTTAATCAGTGGAATGTCAGAAAGGACCAGAGCTGCTGAGCATCCGCAAATTGCCAAAGGATCAGGTAAATTAACGCCGTCGTATGACCAAACATAGGATAGAACTTGTACTTCACAGTAGTATCCCTCCTCGAACATAGGACGCAAAGGTCTGTCAATTAAACGCGAGGTAAGGATTTCACGTTCTGATGGTCGACCTTGACGCTTGATAAATCCACTGCTTGTTTTGCCTGTCGAAGATAAAGGTTCTTGGTAGTCGACTTTCAGAGGTAAGAAGTCAATTGTGGGTGCTGCAGTTGATGCGGCACATGCGGAATTGAATACAAGGGTTTCCCCGCATCTTACTAGGACTGCTCCATTAGCTTGACGCGCGATCTTACCTGTTTCAAAAATAATTTCTTGTTCCCCAACGGTCACTGAGATTGTTTCGTGTGACATAGTCTTTAATTGCTCCTGGAAAAAATGAGTGTAGCCCTACAAATATACCGTGTGCAGTATAATGCAAGTGTTCTTACACAGTTGAATGCGAAAATTGTGGCTGAAGTGCTTGGCGATCTGCTAAGGCATGAAAGTACAAGGGCATTAAAGGACACAAAAACCTCTTGTTGAAAGAGTGCTTGACCCTCTGCATCGATTTTAGACTAGCGCAAAGGGGGCTCTAAATATAATATACTTGCTCCACTTTAATCTCAAATTGCAACTATTACTGTTCAATTTCCAGATTGAAATGGAGCAAGGACGCTTATTACCTACGCAGTTTTAGCTTTGTGATCAAGCCTTGATAGCGTTTGGTGTCAGTCGAATTTAAGTAATCCAACAACCTACGGCGTTGGCCGACAAGCTTAAGAAGAGCTAGGCGTGAGCCATGATCTTTAGGAGTACGTTTAAGATGCTCTGTGAGCTCTACAATACGCTCTGTTAAGATGGCAATTTGCACATCTGCAGAACCCGTGTCTTTTTCGTGTAGTTGAAATTTTTTAGTAATTTCTTCTTTGGTGCCTTTGTCTAGAGACATTCGAGATCCCCCGCAGTTTAAAAGCCTGGATATGGCTGTTATACTTGATTTGTTAAAGTTGTAAATTCCATGATAGCAGATCCTGATTTATAAAACAAGGGCAAAGTGCGTCAAAGTTTTGTGTCCAGGATAACCTCGACGTAAGGCGGAAATTTTCCGTAAAGATCTTTTCGCAAGACGACTTTGAAAGGGATTTTTAGCCGTCCGTGGTATTTTTCAATTTGAAGTTCATCCCAGATTTTCTTTTTTAGCTCTTCGTTTGCGATTTCGCCTTTGTATTTTGCAAGCAGTGATTGGATGATTTCTTGCTCACGATCTGCAAAAATATCCTGCCCATAAAACGGATGTTCAGATTCTTCGGACGAAAAATGCGTCATTTAATGTTCTCCTAATTTTTCGAGTTTTGCAACTCCCTCTTGTGTTTTGCGATAGGCTTTGCTATATTTTATACTACGCGTAGTATTAGCATTTACAATCTTTATAAGGACGACCAATATGTCTCAAGATAGCACTTATCAGCAAAAATTTGCGATGTTGAAATTATGGATGCCGGTCATTGCTGGAGCAGTCAAGAAAGACCTAAAAAATGAGCACCTGAAGCAGTCAGGTTCATTTGCAAAACGTTACTTTCCTTCAAAAAATATCGCTAAATTAACTGTTGAAGAGCTCGGTGAAGGCTACGGAAATGCCATCCAAAGCGATGAGAGCGGCGAGGCAATCGGCGAATGGTTAGCTCAACGTTGGCTATTGAAAAAATCAGACCTTTATTTATTTTTTGAAACTAAGTTATCGGAGATCAATCCAAAATTCGATGAAATTAAAGAAATTGAGAAGGGGAAGGCTGACGAAATAATAAAAGAGGCTATTCAGAATTTTGGCGCTCAGGATACATATTTATTCTCCGTAATCAATGCAGTTGTTTTTCCTCCACATGTTATGAAAAATCTTGCAAAGGAAGCTGAGAAGAATACAGAGATAAAAGTGTCTGAAAAACAAGCGACAGATGAAGATAACTCTATTGCGAAGCTCATGGTCAATCATGAACAGCAAATTGCAAGATTAACAGACAAATACGAGAAAAAACTGCAGGGTTTTGAGCGTAAATATCTGTGCGATACAGAAGGTCTAAAAAAACAAATTTCTCTTCTGCAGCGACGTCTTAATGCTGATGCAGGTGTATGAAAAGAGAAAAGCGACCTTTCCCATTTGTAATTTCTGCAACTTCGGATGATGAAAAGTTCATGCTTCTTGCTTTGCGGGAAGCATGGACTGCATTTTGTTGTGAAGAGGTTCCCGTTGGGGCTGTTTTAGTCCATAAAGGAATAGTTATTGCGCGCGGCCATAATCAAGTTGAAATGTTAAAAGATGCAACAGCGCATGCTGAAATGCTGTGTATGACTGCTGGGGAAGCCGCCTTAAGCAATTGGCGACTGGCAGATACCGTACTCTATTGCACAATAGAGCCTTGTAGTATGTGTGCAGGAGCAATGTTATTAACTCGTATTCCACAGCTTGTCTGGGGGGCTCCTGATCTGCGCCATGGAGCGAATGGTAGCTGGATTGATCTATTTAAAACTCAACATCCTATGCATTCAATCGAAGTGCGTTCAGGAGTGCTTCAAGAGTATGCTGCGGCGATGATGCGTGATTTTTTCCAACTAAGACGTCAAGAGAAAGGAAAAGAGAATGACCAGAAATCTTGAAGAGTCTATGGATTTATTACTGGAAGAGATGATTCAAAGTCAGCAAAAAACTCTTTTGCAATGCGCTCGGCGAATTGTTCCATATGCGACAAGCGATGATATTTTACAGCCTAATGATTTTCCAGCTCTTGAGAATCACCCCTACTTCCGCTATGAAGAGGGGCTTCTTGCGGGACTTCTGAGCGCGCAAATGGCAATACGAGCGAAGGGTCTGTAGCCTTCTGCGTCTCGCAGAAGGAGTCAGACGAGTGCCTATTCTGCCACCTGCTGCGAGGCTGTGAAAAAATTGGAAAGATGCTTCAGTTTGCTGAAAAGTTGCATCTGACGCACTTCTCTTCTCGGTCGTAGCTATAGCTTATAGCTACGACGTCGTCAAGAATTGCATCAGCTGCAACTTTCGCCTAACTGCTTCATTATTTCGAATTTTTTCACAGCCTCTGAGAGCATTAATCAATGGTAGCCATTCAAAGGGGCAAAAGAAAAGGTTTATTTCCCCCAGCCATTTTAGGCCTTTTAGCTGTGAATCTGAAATAAAAGAGGGTATAGTGGTCACATCTAACCCTATTATAGGTGTATAATGAGCCCAAATGAATTCAACAAAATAGTCAAAAATTCCCGCCTTACACACAGTGAAAGTGGTGAAGCATGGAACATTTATAAAAATAATCCTCAGACTGCTGTTGATTTTGTTCAAAAAATATTAGAAAAGAGAGTGCAATTCCAAAGTTCTATAAAACTACGAAACTCCGCAGCACCTTATCACATTTGGGGCGTAGAGCGTATTGAGAGTGACGCATTAGATCAGATGAAAGCGGCAGCGTACTTACCCATTGCTTTGGCCGGCTCCTTGATGCCCGATGCGCACAAAGGTTATGGATTGCCTATCGGAGGCGTACTTGCTACTGAAAACGCTGTAATTCCTTATGCTGTTGGGGTAGACATTGCTTGCCGCATGATGATGACCGTGTATGCTTCTCCTGTAGATATGCTGAAAAAACCGAATTCCTCAGAGTTTTTGCATCTGCAGAAGGCTTTGCTTGATAACACTGTGTTTGGATCAGGTGCCGATGGTGTACATGAAGGAAATATCGACCACCCAATCTTGGATTCCTCACACTGGGAAAGTACAAGGCTTACGCGCGATTTGCGCCTTACAGCTATCCGTCAAATTGGCACCAGCGGGACAGGCAATCACTTTGTCGAATGGGGAGAATTTGAAGTGACCGATGCAACCAATCCTTTGAAGCTACAACCTGGAACATATTTAGCTTTGTTATCCCACAGTGGATCACGTGGCGTCGGCTTTAAAATCGCCCAGCACTATACAAAAATTGCCATGGAAATGATGCCAGACCTCGATAAATCCGTAAAACATTTAGCTTGGCTTCCTCTTGCTAGAGAGGAAGGGCAGGAATATTGGAATTCTATGCATTTAGCAGGTGAGTTTGCTTCTGCAAATCACCATGTGATTCATTCCCGGATTGCAAAGGCTGCAGGGCTGCAAAGCATTGCCTCCATTGAAAACCATCATAATTTCGCTTGGTCTGAGAAGATTAGGGTCAATGGAATAGAGAAGGACGCAATTGTCCACCGTAAAGGTGCAACACCTGCAGGAAAAGGGGCTCTTGGAGTAATTCCTGGGACTATGGCAGATATTGGCTTCGTAGTTGTAGGTAAGGGAAACCCTGATTCGTTGAATTCTGCCTCTCACGGCAGCGGACGTCAAATGAGCCGTTCAAGTGCCATTAAAACGATCACCCATCAGCAACATGCTGATTACTTGGCTCGACAAGGTGTCACTCTAATTGGCGGAGGCTTGGACGAAGCGCCTCAAGCTTATAAACCAATTCAAAAAATTATCGATGCTCAAATTGATCTGGTTGATATAATCGGAACCTTTCAACCGCGTATTGTCAGAATGGCAGAAGATAAACCTGCATACCATTTTCGACCAGCCCCTAAGGGCATTGTAGATGCACAAGCAGATTGAATTATAATTCCCTTTATAACCCATGATGTCCTCAAGAAGGTAATATCTTTGGGTTATCATACAGCTCGTTATATTCATTATTTAGGAATCTTTGAAGATCCTTTGGATGTTTCGTTTATTGTATTTCCAAAATTTATCACTGGGATAAAATAGTCGTTCTCTGCTTAGGTAGTGCTAGACTGTCTATTTTTTCTTGGACTTCTTCTATTGAAGTGCCAATTTCTCGTTGAGAAAATTTAATTTCACAAATATAAACCGTGTTAAATCTTGTTTGGATGAGGTAATCAATTTGACATCCTGCATGCCGCTTGGTTTCCTTTGGAAGAAAGGGTTGTAGTAAACAATCTCCTCAGGGGAAATTTTTAGAGCTTCCCAGATAAATTTTCTGTTGTTTAACACAAGAATTTCAAACTGCAGTCCCATTCAAGTAAGACATAGTGTGGTATCCTTTTTCTCTTGTGAAGATAGCCCTATTTTGCTCCGCAAAATCACATTTGTCAATATAGACATTTGTAAATCGAAGTTTTTCCTTCCGTAAAACGACAAAATTCTAGGGTTTTTTCACATTGCAATCAGATGGATTGTTTGAGAAGATCGCCACCTTTTCAATCATGCCTTAGTCAAATACGATTGCGATGATTTGCAAGACTACCATTAAATGGTCATTCAAGTGGAACGGTAACCGTCTATAACCCATGGTCTATCAAACCTAGTTGATAACAAAAGGAAATTACAGCCTTACTGGATTAACACCAGTTCCAACGACATTATCAAAAACCTAATTACATCTGGAAATGCCAATCGAGGAAGATATTGAAGCCCTTATTTCACGAAAACCGATCACGAATGAAATTTGTGAAATAAGTGCAATACATAGGGCGAGACGCCCTGTCTACCTTTTTTCCAGGCGGAGAAGGTCTTAAAACGTGATGTCGCTTGTTAGAAGAAATAGCGCTGAGCATTGATATTTCCGTTTGAGGCTGATTTTCTCATCCACATGAGTCCAATGCCCTCATCTTTTTCTACTCCAATTCCATTTAAGTAGCAGTACCCAAGATTGTGTTGTGCAGATGGGTCTTCTTGAATAGCCGATTTCCGATAATAGAATACGGCTTTTTCATAATCTTGTTGCACGCCATTTCCATAATAATAACAATTTCCAAGCAGCTTTTGTGCCACTTTGTTTTCTTGACTCGCTGACTGTCCATACCAGTGCAAAGCTGATTGCATATCTACGGGCCCACCAATTCCATGTTCAAAATAATACCCAAGATTATTTTGAGCAAGGGCATCACCTTGTTCAGCTGCTTTCAAATACCAATATCTAGCAAACTCTTCATTTTTTATTACTCCGATTCCATTCTCATAGAAATTTGCGTACCAGCTCTGCGCGTAAACATCTCCTTTTTCAGCTCCAATTTGAAAATATTCTGCTGCCTTTACTTCATCTCTTTCAATCTCAGGACTGTTTATGTAAAGGGAACCCAAGCGAAAGAATACTACAGGATTGACATCTTCGTGTTTAGCAGCTTTTAAGAATAGTTCTAAGGCTTTTTTAGTATTTTTTTCGACACCTTCTCCATTTTCATAACAGTTTCCGAGGTTAAATATACCTGCTGCATCATCTTGGTTGGCAGCAAGCAAAAACCAATCAAAAGCAAGTTTTAGATCTTGCTGCGTCCCTATGCCTTGGGAATAGCAAAAGCCAAACTGTTTTGTGCCGCGACATAGCCTTGTTTAGCAGATTCTAAGTACCATTCAAAGGCGTATCTTTCATTTTTTTGAAGACCGATTCCATGTTCGAAGCATCGGGCTAAATTGCCCTGAGCAATAGGATTTCCCTGCGAAGCCGCTTCATAAAACCAACGTGCTGCTTGTTCTTCATTTTTTTCAATTCCCACCCCGTTTAGATAACAATAGCCTAGTTGGCTTTGAGCAGCGGGGTCTTCCATTAAAGCGGCTGTATGATAGCACCCAAAAGCCTTTTCTTCATCTTTTTGAACGCCTATTCCAAGTTCGTAACAATATCCTAAATTGTTTAAAGCCAAACTGTTACCCTTAGAAGATGCTAATTCAAGCATTTCTACAGCTTGTTTTTCATCTTTGATAGCGCCAATCCCTTGCAAATAACAGATGGCCAAATTCACTATAGCGATCGTACTACCCTTATCAACTGCTTTTTTATACAATTCCGCTCCAAGTCTTTCATCAGGTAGGACGCCGTTTCCGTGAATGTAACAATGCCCAAGTCGGAAAACCGCTCTAACATCGCCTTGCTGAGCAGCCTCTTGAAGCCATTCAAAAGCTGTTTCAGTATCAATTTCTACTCCGATACCAAAATAATAGCAATTGGCTAGATTAAACTGTGCTTTGGCATTTCCCTGCAAAGCAGCTAATTGGTAAAGCTCTACCGCTTTTTTTCTGTCAACAGAAACGCCGATCCCAATTTCATAAAGTTCGCCTAACTCATTTTGATAAAAGGGTATTCCTTCATCAGCGAGGTCTTCATAGGTAGAAACCATATAACTCAATGCTTGTTCCGTTAAATACCGAAGTTCTTTGTGCTCAAATTTAGATATATAGCTTAAAAATTCTATAAGATTTTGATCGAAGTCAAATTCTTGAATGTATTCTTTAAAATAGAGCCTTAAAGCTGTCAATTCTTCCACAGTAATTTTTTGAAAATTGTCAATATCGTTTTCTCGATGATTTAAAATCACATAAGAAAAAAAGTCATGATCATCAAAATTTAAATTATAATTAATTTCCATTCGCCTTTGCTCGTTTTTTAATGGTATTATATCATGAAAAGGATAGGAAATCAACTAAGATTGTTAAACTGCGAGACCAGCCCAGACCTTGGATAATTTGCTTTCACTTAGGAAATAAGGTGAGAAACATGAGAACTTCCTCACTATGGCATTTCCAGTGATTGATTGGGCATAAGCTTCCATTGAGCTGAAAATCTTCTATTGTTTTTCTATCAATTGATTATATTCTTCTGTAACGACCGTTTCAAACTCCTGATATTCTTCGGGCTTTCACGCAGCAAAATGCTACCTTTTGAAGATGATGAGTATATTCTGTACTCAATTTATGGTTATTCCTAGCACAAAATTGTTCCGCCCAAAGATGTCCGACATCCGTTATCTGATCGCACATATCCAGGTTTAATGATTTTAAGGAAGTGAGCCCTGCTAAATGCTGAAGCCCCTACATCTGAAATCAAATAGCATTGGCAAAGATCAAGCGATTCGAGATTGAAGAGTTTAGAGATGTAGGCTATCCCGGTATCCGTTATCTCATTTCACATTTGGAGATTTAATAGCTTGAGGTTTGTAAGCGTAACAAGGTACGAAAGTCCCTCATCAAAATTCATACCATTTCCACCAAGTTCCAGTGATTCTAGACTAGTAAGTCGTGCAACGAACTGAAGATCAATATTTGATATATCACAACAGCTAAGATTGAGATGTTTCAAGTTGGTGAGCCCAATAAGATGCTTTGACTCAGGTCCCCACATCCGCTCGCACCCAAAAAGGTTGAGTGATTGCAAATTAACAAGCCCAGCAAAATACACAAAGCATTCTGTCCGTAACATATTGCATCCACTGAGATTAAGTATTTTTAATTTGGTAAACCCGGCGATGCATGCAATCCCTGTGCTCTTAAGACTCCAACATCCGGATAGATCAAGTGAGTCGAGATTGATAAGTTTAGAGAGTGGGGCAAGGCCCTTATCCTTCAGGCCGCTCAAATCTTTAAGTGTAAGAGATTTTAGAGTCGTAAGCCCGGATAGGTGTTCAAGACAGGGAGCTCTGAGGTATGTACTTTCTTCAATCTTGAGTGTTTTTAGATTGACAAGTTTAGAGAGGCAAACTAGCCCTTCATTTGTTAGCTGTGAAAAATTAACTGAATTAGATTGATATGATCGCATGGTCTCTTGCGGTCTTGATGAACTTTCTTTATCCATGGTAAGGTCTAAGATTTCAATATTAGGACAAAGAAATAAGATGATTTCTAAAAAATCATCTGTAATGCGTAGGGCGGGGGCCCTAAAGGAAAGCTCGTTGGCTTCCTTGCCATAGTCTTCCCAAAAACTTGAAATAGGCACTATTTTTAAAAGTTCTTGGATTTTGTTGGTAGAGCTTCCAGCTTGCCTGTACGGCTAGACCAAGTTCATCGGTATTCATCTGAATTCTTCTTTTTAAAATGTAGACCGCAACCTTATATACAAGATCCTTTGGTTGCGCGCCTTTACGCAACCAATGGTTTTTTCGCAAAATTGCATATAGTTCATAAAAAATTGATCGTATTAACTGTTTGCCGCAAAGTGGGGGTGTCTTCAGACAACAGATAAGGACCTTATGCTATCTTTTTCACCTACCAATTTATCATTTACTATCCCATTCGCGATACTCTTTTTTAGTTCCTTTGGAGTCAATTATCGTAATACTTTATGAGCGATGTGGATAACCTGCACTTAGTGGGTGATGTAGACATGGACGATGTGGACTATCCTCCAAGTCGCTGTGTCTACAGTCTACTAAGTCCACTAAAGGAGAACTCTTCAACTTTTTGTATACGAATTGATGAATATTTTCCCAATAGACACATTGGTAAGATAAATGTTATATTAAATTGGATTGGAAAAAATTATTCTAAGGCTTTTAAAGTAAACTGTTTCTTCGGGCTTTGCGCTGCCTTATCGGATTTTAACTATGACTATAAAATATTTCGATTATGAAATTCCCAAGAAAAAGAAGGGGGAAAATTCTCTCAATAGTCTGAAAAAGTCTAAAGAGAAAATTGTTCTTCCACATCCTTTGTATGGAGAGATTCCTGCAGCTCAGGGAATGTATACTACTAAACATGGGAATGTTATTTCCTCTGGTTTTTATTATCCTGACCCTAATTATGTTCCTTCTCTCCCACCTGGGGCCATTCGCGGTAACGTAGGATTACAGGAATTTTGTCCAATCCATCATTTCCCTAAGTACTTTTATGTTGACGAAGAGGTTGAATGTGTTCAATGTCGAGACAAATTTGTTTTTTTTGCTGGAGAGCAGAAGTTTTGGTACGAATCTTTAAAGTTTAACTTTCATTCACATGCAATTAACTGTCAAGCATGTCGAAAGCAAAATAGAAGCCAAAAAAAGATCATTAAACAACTCCAAAAAGCTTATGAAATTTATGAAGCAAACCTAAAGGACCCTGTGGCAATGCTAGCCCTTGCACAGGCAATTTGTCTTCAATACGAAATAACTAAAAAGGGAAATTTAAATTTAGCAATTTCTTTGGCTCGGAAAGCCCAAAAATGCGCTCCTGAATTGATCGAATATCTATTCTGGGAAGCGCGCGCACAGGCTTTTTTAGACCGTCCAAATAAGGCCAAACAATTGTTGGAGGAATTTTTTTCAAGAGCAAAACTGAAATGATTGGTCGCGTTATGCATATTTCCAAAAAGTTGTTATTTCATTTATCACTATGCATGAATAATGCTGTGTGCAAAGCTTTCTGCCTTGAAGTCAGCAGCCTATAGTAATTTGCTAAATCGATGAGTGTCGACCACCCCCACCAATTGGATTTCAACGTATATCCATATAGATCATTAATATCCTCATGGCGCTTTAAGGTGTCTTCCTTAGTACACAAAAGAAACAGCGGAGAATTTTTTGAATCGCGTGCTTGTTTCACTGCTTCCGCAGCTCTACAATTGTTTATCTTGAAACCCCGCGCTCCGCTATCGCTACACACGGGGCTTTTACGTTAAATCGCTCCCGCGATCCAAGGCAGCTCATGGTAATCAAGAATCTTTTTTCGATCGCGGGAGCGTAAGCGTCAATTTTACCCATCTTTTTCGTAATTTTCATTTTTAATATTCTCTGTTTTAATACGGAGGAAGCATGTTTTTGAACGATGATGCTCGAATAATTCTTTTTAACAAGCCAGTTAGAAT
>JACCRY010000237.1 GCA_013813265.1 Parachlamydiaceae bacterium | reverse complement strand
ACCGCAGTGTTTCACGTAGTTAGTTACCCTTCTACGCCACGCGCAGCTAAATGTAGAACGTGTAATTTACATTTCAAACTCCTTTCAGTTTGATGGATTAATGTGATATGCCTGGCATATCCAAAGGGCGCAAAGAAAATGTTGACAGTTAAAATTTAAGCTTAAGCACTCTACGGTTAAAATTTGCTAGTTTTCGTCTATTCACCCACTTCAACCAACACACCGAAATTTTATTGCAAATTTATCAGTTTATTTGCATACTATTAATTTAACGAGATAAAATTATTCTAAGAGGACAATTCGTGGATATAATTGTAGCTAATATACATTTTAACATCACAACAGAAGATCTGGAAACAGCGGATGTAGAATTTACCTTTTGGAAAGGCCGTAGGATTAACATGGTTGGAACAGATTTAAATACTTATCAATTAAGATACAATGATCTCATTAAAAGCGTTCTTGGTGAGAATACGACCTTCGAAAACGAAAAAGAAAAACAGCGGATTTATAAGGCTCTCAGCAATTTAAAAGATCTAGGTTATCCTTACGTAGGTCCATGGGAAATTGGCGTTATGCTGTGGTTTAAACAGTTGATTGGAAATTTTTGTCGTCAAGATCTTCTATATCAATTAAAGAGTAATTTGTGTTCTAAAAATGGGGACCATAAATCGACAGAAGCTAATGAGATTTTTGAAGATACGGAATTTTCAGAAGAACATGATCCACAAGCCATAATTTCTACAGTCTTAAGTACTGGTACCCACGAAGATGTCCTAGTAAACTCCTTTTCGCATATTGGAGAAAGTGAAGAATCCATAACTATAGAAGATTCGAAGATTTCTGAAGAACATGACTCCCAAACCATGATTTCGCCAATCTTGAACACAGACGTTCACGAAGATATTCTAGTAAACTATTTTTTGCGTTCTGGAGCAGGATGCCTTCAAATTGCCTCAACATGTAAACTGTTTCAAAAGATTATCCAAAATAATGTCACACTAAAGAACGCTCTACAAAACTATTGCGGAAAAATTAAGTTACTCGAAACAAGCTTTAAATTGTGCAAAACACTACCTTATTTGCCCACAAAAATTAATATTCAAAATGACATTTTTCTTATACTGGGTAAATTCAATATAAAAGAAAACATTAAAAAATTAAAGAATCTTACACAAATTCACGACTTCCACTATAATCGGGTCGAAAAAAGCAAATACACAAATAATCAATTAAAGTATGCAGCTGCTATCGCTAAAACAAATGCAAAACTCGGACTTAAAATAATCGATTCTATACAAGATAAATCATTTGCACTTCAAATTTTCTTTGCACTAGCAGCTATCTATAAAAATTCAAAGCTTTGCAATAAAAATAGAGTTTTAAAAATGGGGGCCGAAGCTTACAGAGTTGCGATCAAAGAAGACCATATTAATGACCGTTTCAGTAATTTAGTAAATCTTTTTGAGGCATATCATGGCATTGACAACAGTCGTGCGTGTGTCATATTATCGAATATTACAGATTCCTTCATGTCTCTAGATGACGAAGAATGTCGGTCGTATTATATTCAAACGACAACAGAAATGCTTCAAAAGTTAGCTCCATTTGAAACAAACGTTAAGCAAGAAGTTAAACGTTTTTTAAACAAACACCTTAAATTAGGTTTTTTCTCGCAAAATAAAAATTATTATGAAGTAAAGAGCCTTGTCGCTATCGGGAAGACATTTGCTATATTCGATAAGGAAAAGGCCATTTTAATATTAGACAAAGCTCTTGTTTCTGTAAATGAAGAGGGCTGGGCATGTAAAATGTATGACCTAGCCAACATTGCCTCGGTTTTTGCGGATCTTGATCAAAAACGGGCATTTGACATTATCCATCAAGCCTTCGATTCAATAAAAATTCAAGACTTTGTAAATCATTTAAAAAAACTAGATGGGGTAGGAGCCTTCGCACTCGGTTTTCTTGGTAATTTACTGAAAATTGCAGCAACACTTGATAAAGAATATGCACACAATTCCCTTAGGAAATGTATTGAATTAACGCGTCAAGCGGACGACAATGGGGATAATTATCTTAGATATATTTCTGGCTTTAAAGGGATTTATGGGATTTTTTTTATGAGCGCTGTTGAAGTTTTGGTTGCTTTAGATCCTGAAAAAGCGTTTGAAACTGTAGAGATGAGTGTTGAATGGGCAAAAAACAGCAAACGGAATGATTGGGACTTATTAGAACTGAGTAAGGCTCTCTCAAAAATTTTTCCCGAAGAAGCTTTAGAAATTGCTTATTTGATAAAAGACCCACACTCCAAATGCAAAGCTATCAACAGGATTGTCAGCAAGAATATAAATTCAGACATTACCAAGTCTTAAGATCACAAAGACACAGCCTATCGCCTCATATGCTCTTGTGAGAGGCTTCCCAACAGGGAAATATAAGAATTATACCTTATAATGGAGATTTTTTCCTGTTCGACCGCCTGCATCACCGCACAGTCAGTCTCGTGAGTGTGTGTGCAGTTTGGATAATGGCATTGAGACCCGCAAGCATGAATTTCAGAGTAATACCCCTCAATTTCTTCCTGCTTTAAGTCCCATACACCGAAGCTTTTAATCCCAGGTGTATCGATACACCATCCTCCAAACTCCAAAGGCAAAAGAGTTGCTGTAGTCGTTGTATGAGATCCTTTCTGTGTTCTTTCTACCATATCTCCAATGCGTAAAACTGATCCTGTGATTGCATTAATGAGTGATGACTTACCTACACCTGACTGTCCAGAAAAGACCGAAGCTTTGTTTTGCATTATTTGGCGCAAAGTTTCCAAGCCCACCCCTGTAGTTACACTTACACCAATTACTTGAATCTCATTTTGCTGATAGACATCTACCAAATGAGCGTAGAGCTCCTTCTCGTCCGCTCGAATGCCCTCATCCACCGTCTCATCTTCAAGTAAATCGATTTTATTGATCACAATGACCGGCTCAAGCCCCCCTTTACGTGCAGCAATGATATAACGATCGATTAATGGAGGCTTTAATAGGGGCGAGACCACTGAGGCAGCAATCAGCACCTGGTCAATATTTGCGGCAATCAATTGATTCTTACGACGCGATAGATTATCTGCGCGTGACAAAATTGTTTTTCTAGCTTCAACCTGAGCAATAGAACCTTCTAAGGGACCTGTAATGTCAAAAAGAACGAAATCACCGACAGTTACAAGATTTTTATCGCGACCTTTGTCTTGTTTAAGAGTGCCTCTCAAAAGACAATTATAACGGACCCCTTTACTTTCAACTAAAATTCCTTCTGGAACAATTGAAAGCACGCGTCCCCGTTCTAAAAGCTCATTAACAGGTTTTTTATTTTGTGCCTCTAGCTTAATCAACTGATCTTGGTCTGTTTTTTTATATTTTGAGCGATCTTTGGCTGAGGCAAGCTTTTTCTGCTTTTTCGTAGCCTTGCGGCCTCTTCCAAAGTAATGTTCCTCTATCGGACAACCATCATCTCGCTTAGAAACATATTTTCGATCATTATCATCTTCATCATGACCCATAAGTCTTTCCTTGTTGTTGAAGAAGGTACATTAAAATAGCTCCAGCTGCTGAGACGTTGAGAGATTCCATCTTGCCTGAAATGGGAATCGTAACGCGCTGACACCATTCCATCGCTTCATTTGAAGGCCCGCGTGCTTCATTACTCAAAATGAGAAGTATTTTATTATCCATATTTAAATCTTGTGGACTTGCTCCTTCAAGATCGGCTAATAAAGGCATTAAATGATTGCGATCGGCCAGCGCTTTAAGCTCCGGCCAAGATCCTTGACGCAAAGGCAGCCGAAAATGTGCTCCTCTCGCAGCTCTCAGGGTTTTTTCATTATACAGGTCACACCCTTCTCCGACAATAAAAACCCCTTGCCAACCTAAGGCCAAAGCTGTTCGCAGTAGTGTTCCAAGATTCCCAGGATCATTAATGCCATCCAATACAAGTAGAGGACTCATTGTTTTTAAATCACTTTGTGCTGGCATTAAAAATTCAGCTAAAACTCCTTCAGAATGGACCATTCCTGATATTTTTTTCAAAATATCCTCTGGAACAACCAAAAGCTTATCTGTTTGAATATTTTCGGGTAGAAGGTTTCGGTCATAGGTCATGATCATCTTGGCACTGGTGTGCTGGCAAATTTCGGCAACTGGCTTTATTCCTTCAATAAGGATTGCCTGTTGTTCGTAGCGGTAGCTTTTCCTTTGCCTTAGTTTTACTAAATGCTTTACAAGAGGATGCTGTAAACTGGAAATGTGATAATTCATGATCTGTCTATTTTTCAATCATTCTTTGGCCAAAATGTCGACTTTTGCAATTCTTCAAGGGCAGAGTTTGCAGTACTTAAGTCCTTACCAATTGCAATTCTTTCAGCTTCTTTGAGGAGAACTCCTAAAAGTTTTCCCTCAGGTATTCCTTGCTCTTTTAATCGAGCAGATGTCACTAGAGGATTACGGTGAATTACCCTTAAAATATGCTCATGGAAGCTTTTTTGACGAAGATAATGATTCTCAAGAAGTATTCCTTGCTTCTCAGCCGGTCGTAAAGCAGCATCGACTAAAAGAACACATTGCGCATCCGATTTCGCATAAAAATGGACCCATGACACATCATCCACCTCCTGATGACTTTCTACCAAAGTTTTACAATGCATCGCAAGTTTTACCAATGCCATATCTCGATTACTTACACGCAGATTTTGGCAAATTCCAATAAGCTTTTCTACTGAAGCTTCAGGGAAGAGTGCTAACAAATAAAGGACGGTCGGCGAATTGTTAGGGTAAAAGGTAAAAACAGAGACTCGTCGCTTCATCTCATGCAGATGTACATGCTCTAATTCTGGGAAAATAACAGGTAATAATCTAAGACGGTGCATTTCTATTAGCGCATGGTTAAAATTGGGCATCATGCTCATTTTCGTTAGCTCTTGCCAAATGCGTTCCATAGCTACTGCGGGGAATAGTGTATTGGCATTTTCCGCAATAGCATCCTGTGTATCAGCCTCGATAAAAAATTCAAAACGACATGCAAAACGAATAGCTCGGATCATACGCAAGCGGTCCTCTACGAAGCGCTCGTAAGGACTACCAATTGTGCGTATAACCCCTTTCTTGAGGTCTGAGGCTCCCCCAACAAAGTCATATATTTCCTCTGCTAAAGGATCGTAGAACATCCCATTAATCGTAAAATCTCTCCGAAGAGCATCCTCTTGGGGCGTTGAAAGCTCAATTTGCTCCGGTTTGCGGCCATTCAGGTAGCCAATGTCTTTCCGAAAAGTAGCGACTTCAAATTGATAGCCTTCAAAGATCACAACGACAACGCCGAAAGAAAGGCCCACAAGTATCGTGTGTGGAAAAAGATCTAAAATAACTTCTGGGGGTGCATTTGTAGCAATATCAATATCGGAAGAGGATCGTTTTAAAAGGTGATCTCTAACCCACCCTCCGGCAAAATAAGCGATGTAACCAGCCTTACTTAACTTTCTCACAACCGAAGTAGCACTTCTCTGAACATCCATTATCAAACGGTTGTTTGAGTGTTAACAGTTATACCTTCAGCTTCTTTTAATTCTTCCTGATAGTAAATTAAAAGTCCGAGAAAAATAATTGCTAAAGAAAGATAGAAAGATGGCGTTACAACTTCTCCGAAATAGAACCAAGCCAGAACGGCTGCAAAAAGAGGAGTTGTAAGACCTGCAAGGGACATAAATGTAGCAGTAAACTTTTGGAGCAGGTATCCATAGAGATTGTAAGCAATGAAATTGGAAATCAGGAGCATGAGTAAACTACATTCAATAAAGGGAAGATATTCTGTAACAGGAATAGGGGTCCAACTCTCAGCATAAAGTGAATGAGACAGCGCAAAAATGCCGCCAAAAAACATACTCAATCCATTTGCGGTAAGAGTCGAAATATTATCTTCCTTCACGAGCTGCCGTAGAAGAATCCAACCATATACATTCGAAATAGCTGCTATACACACAGCTATCTCAGGCCATGAAAAACCCCACATTCCACCGGCTAGTTCTTCAATCCCATTTGTTTCTAACAATATAGGAAAAAAGCCAAAAAATCCAATTAGAAGTCCGGCCCATTTTTTCCAGGAGAGCATTTCATTAAAGAGAAAATAGGAAAAAAAAGCTGCCACAAAAGGAGATAAGCTATAGATTAAGCAAGTTTTTGCGGGGGATAAATAGCTTAACCCCCAAACTTCACAAACATTTGTTAAATAAATATTAAAAAATGCCAAACCTAGAAGCTTTTTTATGCAATTAAACCCCTTAAAAAAATCTTCGCGATTTTTCCAAAGTTGGTACCCGCCGATTAATAATCCTGCAACTACCATGCGGGATCCAACGAGAAAAAGAGGCTCGGTATACTCTAAAGCCACTTTACAAATGATAAATACAGAAGAGAATAGAGCGTAAAGCAAGAAAACTAAGGGCATTTATTCCTACGAGGTTTTTTATAAAGAGGGAGCTTCAAAATTCTATATTTGAATATTAAAACTCCCTCTTAAACTTGCCTACATTCTACATTGAAATTTTCCTTTTGTCAATCAATAACTCGAACAAGTGCCCAATCCTGAACAATCCCACCAAGAAAGGTCAATTGGACATACGCAATATCTTGCGTCAAATTAAAGACACCCGTCTCCATTTCCAAAATGACATTCTCTTGAGCAACTTTCCAATAGGCTTGCTGGGTATTCGGATCAATACTTCCTTCTAACTGATAGCTTTTATCGGTTGAAGCATTGTAATAAGTCCCGGACAAATTGCCCCTTCGATCGACTGCTAATTGTATATAAACATCAGAATTTATAGCATTGTCAGGATTTGACCCCAGAGCAAACACTCCAAGTGGAAGCCATTCTTGACCTCTTAATTGAGAGAAATCTTGGTAAGAAACAATCGCGCTGTGTTCTTGCCAGTTTCTATCGATAAGGACTGGATATCCGCCTACATCATAATAAATTGGATACACTGTATTTTCCCAACCGAGCCAGTAATTAATCTGATTCCACTGTGCGCCTCTCCACCAGTCGACATTCCCTCTCCAATATTTGGGATAATAATTATGTCTTTGGAAAAAGACAGGATTGAACCAATTACGGTATCCTGGGTGATATCTCTTGAGTCGAACTTCTGCAACATCTGAAGTTCTTTTGCCGAATTCCCTGCGCTCATGAAAACCTGAACGTAGCTCTTCTGATCTTCTTTGTATTTCATCGCGACTATATACGGGTCTCGATTTATTATTTCGATATTTTCGCTCGTAGTTTTCCAAAGATTGTCGGTAGTTATTTTCATTTCGAGAATGGTGATGGTCTCTGGATCCTACGTCTTGACGACTTTGAATGGTAGGTTGCCCCATTGAAGGAATTTGCTGATCTCTTGAAGGGCGCTGTTCTCTATTTTCTTCTCTTGAACCAACATCTGGACGTCTTTGAACTGAGGGTTGCCGGGTTAAAGGAGATTGCTGCTCTCTATCATCCCTAGAACCAACATCAGGTCGTCTTTGAACCGAAGGTTGGGATAGCTGTTCTCTTGAGTGCCTTTGCTCACCTCTATTGTCACTTGAACCCACATCTGGGCGTCTTTGAACGGAAGATTGAGATGGCTGTTCTCTTGAGATTCTTTGCTCACCTCTAGTGTCACTTGAACCAACATCTGGGCGTCTTTGAACGGATGATGGAGATTGCTGTTCTATTGAAGACCTCTGCGGATCTCGATTATCTCTAAAATCTTTTCGTTCTTGCCTCTGTTCACTTCTTAATTCTCTCATATCATCCCTCAGATCTTTACGATCCTCCTTACGATCCTCTCTAGCTTCACGACGATCATCTCGGCGTTCTTGCTTAGGTTTTCTTGAATCCCTATCATCTGAATCCGCATATGAAAACTGTGTTGCCAAAGATGCAAACACAGTACAAAAAAGACGAAAGTTATTGTTCATATATCCTCCCTTTTTAATGGCCTACAGCCAATTCGTTACTATGCAAGACGCTAAACAAACCCCTTTTGATCACCAAATATCTAAGAAAGCGAAGGGAATAAAAGACTTTTGAAACACAGAGGCACAGAGGACACAGAGAAGAAGGCCTAGAGAATTGTTTTGATATCCACTGTGTTTGTTTTTCTCTCTCCATCTGTGCTCTCTTTGCCTCTGGGTTTCAAAAAAGCCTTGCCTTTCCTCAATCATTATCTCAATTACGTGTGTCAGAAATTGGACTATGGGTCCAAAGTGTAACGACTTCTCTTGTTGTAGAATATTCCCTAATTGTAGGTATATAGTGAATATCAATATCTACTGCTGTCCACAAATTCACATGCGTAAAATAGTGATAAATTTTTTTCATTCCCTTTCGTGAAACTAAATAAGAATACAATCCATAGCGTTGGCCAAGACGCATGAGATCTGCACTGACAAACTTTCTCCTCAAATAGTGCTCCAGAGGATAGTAAAATAAGCGATCGGGACGAAAATCTAATCCAAGTGCCAATGCGATTTCCCCAGAACTATGTTTTGAATCCATATCTGTATATAAAACATCCCAATTTGGATCAATTGATGAAAGTGCTTTAATGATCGGCGTCATCACATGTGGATCTTCAATGAATTCAACGTCATCTTCAAAAACCCATATTAAATCAAAACCCCGGTCATAGGCATCTTTCATTACAGAAACATGACTTAGTAGGCAACCAACTTCCCCTCTAAGCATGCGAACAGGGTAATTTCCAGCCAGCTCTGTTTGAATTTCATCAGATATTTTCAATCCATCAATTGCGCTGAAACGATTTCCATTAATACCAGCCTCTTTAAAAAGACGCTGCATCCGTTTCCATTTTTCAGGACGTCTATCAAGATTTACTACATAAATGCAATCCACTCGATTTACTCTAGAATTTATCACTTTAGAGTTAATTTTTTTGAGATATTTTGAAACAGGAGTCGGAGTTGGATAGATACGAGCGGAAAGCTCATTGCTAAAGAGAAGAACCATCATCAAAAGACAAAATTGATTTTTAAGCAATTTTACTTTTATATTGCTAAATAAATTCAACGTGAAAATCATATAAATACCTGTCACAAAAAAGTTCGCCATTGATTCATCCTTATGTTGGCATTTTGCACCATTCATAGGGAATACACAATGGCGAACTTTTCAATTCTACTTAAACGTTTTCTATATCACTTAAAAGAGTAAAACGCTTAAAAATTCTTTCTTAGAATACATATCCTAGATCAAAACGAATTTGTCCAGACGCCCAAGAAATATGGTCCCGGTTGTTGTGAGAGAAAAATTTCTGGTAGGAAATGCTCGCATCAGCATACCAGTTTTCGCAGAACATGTAAGATGTCCCAAGCTTGAAAAGTGGGCCGTAGAAGTTTTTTGTTCTTCTGTAGCTATCAAAGTATTGAGATTCAGTGTGTGCCCTAACTTGACGACGCGCTCTTCCAAAGTGAAATTCAAATGCTCCATAAACATTCCAGGATTCTGGAGAGTTATACGCGAAATCAAAGCCGATCCATGGACCCCACCAGCTAGTACGGAAGCTGCTACCTCTACGATGGTCTTCGCAATCACTGGAACTGTCTGATGTATTAGAAGCATTTTCAAATGAAGTTCTTCCTTTTACACGAAGTTGCTGGCGGTTAAGAGTAAATCCGATAGCTGGAGCAAGTTCTAATTCATCGCAACCACAGTTGATCGGATAGGCAAATGCAACGTCAAAATCCCAAACATAGCTACTGCTTTTGACTGTGTTATGTACAGTACTTCTGGAAAAATTTCCTTCAGTTGCATAACCAGAATGATGAAATTCTTCAACTTCATTGCGATCTGTTAAAGTCACTTGATCGCGAACTTTTCCATCAAGAACAAAACCGTAATCAAAAGATGCGCGCACATAGGCATTACAGCATCCAAGTGTATTTTTTATCTTTGCACCGACAATTACGATCTCCAAATCTTTGAAATGGCGCTTCGACTTGGCCCGAGGATTCAAAGTACCCCGTTCTTTTACATTCAGTTTAATACTGTCCTGACGATAGCCAGCACCGATTTGCACGTGTGTCATATCGGCGCTTAGTGGCGTTACTGCGCATGACAAAAGTGCAATCGTTGTTAAGCTAAAATTTTTTCTGCTCATTATAACCTCTGTGTTTGATATGGATCTGACAATAAAGTATTGAAAACAGATAAATCTAGCAACTAAATTTGAAAACTATCACTGTAGATACGGGTGTAACTTCTTTAAGTGACTTATGCTAAGAGACTAACACATCTTAGTGATTTCGATCATGTAGAGCCTAGCACAGCTCTATATATCAAAATTCAGATTCAATTTCTTGTCTTTCTGTAGCATTTCAGACAATAATTGATTGATTAAAATTTAATTTATATACAGATTCACCTAGATTATGTAACACCTTGTTTTTTTGGAAACAAAAGGCGAAACTTTTTTCTTGCTTTTTGGACACATCTTTCTTATAAACGACTATTATACTGCAGAAGGATTAGCAAAAAATGAAAAATTCATTTTACAGAAAACGACCGCATGACCACTTTGAAAAAGGAGTAGAAATAAAACATAAGCCTCTCAAAAGAACCTTTGATATTACGTTCAGCATCTTCGCTCTTCTTTTTGGTCTACCTTGTTTTCTCTTAATCGCTATGTGTGTAAAACTCTCATCTAGAGGTCCTATATTTTATTCACATGAACGCATAGGGAGAGGTGGTAAGCCTTTTTTCTGTTATAAATTTCGCTCTATGTACAAAGATTCTGATGAACGGCTTAAAGATCTCCTAAATCTCCATCCTGAACTGCGTAAAGAATGGGAAAAAACGCATAAGCTTAAAAATGATCCCCGTATAACTCCGATCGGACTTTTTTTACGCAAAAGTTCTTTGGATGAACTTCCTCAGTTTTGGAATGTTCTGAGAGGCGATTTAAGTGTTGTTGGACCGCGTCCTGTCATTAAACAAGAAATTGAAAAATATTTTGGAGAAAAGGCGTCAGTTATTTTATCTGTCCGCCCTGGGCTTACCGGGATTTGGCAAGTTTCGGGCCGTAATAATACGGCGTATTCTCATCGCATACAGCTTGATGAATTATATGTTAACAGGCAATCGCTCTTGCTGGATCTTAAACTCATAGCTAAAACCATCCCTGCCATGATCTTTTCAAAAGGTGCATATTAAGCCTTACAGGTTGCTTGAAAACAAGTGACGGGTTAAGGAAATAAATTCCTTGATGGCAGATCTTTCAGAACAAATATAACGCACTTTTAATTCACTTAAAATAGACTCTTCAGAAATGAATTGCGCGCGAGCAATAATTTCAATACCAGGATTGATTTGACGAGCAGCCTTAATGATTTGCATGGCTTTTTTGCTATCCGTAATCGTGATCAATAAATGACTCACTTTTTCTAAGTGAGCTTCTTTAAGAATACTTGCTTCAGAGGCATCTCCAAAGATAAATCCATCGCCTTCATCCTTCCTTGACACGATATCAATGTTATTTTCAATAATCAAAGGGCTGAATCCACGGTCATTTAATATGATCGAAACCGCTTTACCGATAGGCCCAAAACCTACGATCACTGCATTCAAAAAATGATCCTTCTCTTTTGCACCTATTGCAATTTGATTCTCTTTTTTCTCAGGAAATCGAGAAATTTTACGCAAAATTGATTCAAAAAAATCTAATTTACCGAATAGTAAAGGGTTTATAGAAATCGAGACCAATGCACAAGCGACTAAAAAATCATAGCCCTCATCTGAAAGCAATTTAAATTTGAGCGCTTCCTCAGCCAAAATAAATGAAAATTCCCCTATCTGCGCCAATCCAAAGGCGACAACAAGGGCAACTTTTAAAGGATACCCTAAAAAAATTGTGATTAAATATGCAGAGAGGGGTTTGATAATTAAAATAACTGCTAACAAACCGAAAAAAAGCGAATAGTTTAAAGCAATTGCTTGAGGATTGAAGATCATACCCACTGATAGAAAAAATATAATTCCAAAAATATCCTTTAATGGAAGGGCATTAGCTGCCGCTTGATGCCTGACTTGTGTTTTTCCAATCACCATTCCGGCAATAAAAGCTCCAAGTGCAATTGAAATTCCAAAGAGTAATGTCGAACCGATGGCAATCACAAAAACAAGAGCAAGTACTCCTAACGTAAACATCTCTCCCGAGTGCAACCGTGCAATATTTGTTAAAATATAAGACACGATTTTATGGCCCCATGTAAACATGAAAATAGCTAAAATGGTAAATTTTATCAGTACGCTGCCCATAGATTGCAAGATAGTCCATGTAGAGACATCTGAACCCTCTACCAAGATTGCGAGTGTTGGTAACAAAATAAGAATTATGACAGTAAAAATGTCTTCAACGATCAACCATCCTATAGCAATATGCCCTTCTAACGTAATGAGCAAATGGTTGTCTATCAACATTCGCATTAACACAACCGTACTAGCAACTCCAATTGCTAGCCCCATGATTAAACCAAATTCAAGACGCCAGCCGGCAAAAGATACAATTCCCATGGTCGTAACAGTAGCAATGGTCGTTTGACCAACGGCACCAATGATTGCAATATTTTTGACTTTGATCAGATCTTCAATTTTAAAATGCAACCCCACCCCAAATAACATTAGAATGACCCCAATTTCTGCCAATTGCTCTGCAATTTCAGAATCAGCGACAAACCCGGGAGAGTAGGGCCCAATAATATAACCAGCTAACAAATACCCTAAAATGGGGGAAAGTTTTAGACGTTGGGCTATATACGACAAGAAGCTTGCCAGAGCGAAACCAACAGTTAAAATGATGACAATTCCAAGATTATGATCCATATCCCTCTTATGCCAAAGCCTCATTATTTTGACCAACAATCTTCCAAATCAAATTGAGTATGTGACTTATTGATGTAAAAAACTGAAAATGGTGCAAAAACTATATCACCACCTTCCTTTGTTTTATAAATCATACCAATAAATTTTTAAAAAAATGATATAAATTTAATCAACAGGCATCAAATAAACCTTATTTTTTTCATTGACAGAAACTGAATAGCATGTCATTTTACCTGATTAAACATTACACCACAAAAAACTCAAACCCCTGAGACACAAATATGAAAAAAATTATATCCATTATATTTCTATTTTCAAACCTAACTTTTTTGCAAGCTGGTATTCCGACGAAAACAGAGTATTATGGACCCAGTGAAATGTTACTAGTTAGGGAATCCCGAGAACAAATCGAATCTGTCCTTATCACAAAGCGTAAAATACCGAGTGAACTATTTCCTTTTTTTGAAACTATCGCAACTGAAGAAGATTGGGGACATATTGGATACCATGGAGCGTGCCATGGATTTCGTTTTTACCAAGATGTCATTAAATTCACGATTCAAGAAATTTTAGGGCAAGAAATCAGAGATGACTTTCAATTTCTTCGCATTCCCGGAGATTCTGTTCTCAATTTAAATTCTGTGAATGAATTTGTAACCTACTGGGAAAAAAAAGATATCGTTGATAACAGAGACAAAATTCGAGCTAAGCAGCTCCTTTCCATGAATTATGGACTTTATTCTAATTTTGAAGTTGATGGATCCTGCACAATCGGATTGTTTGCAAATGACAAATCTAAAAGTAACATTAATTACGTAGATGAATTGATACCGTTCTATGAAAAAATTGGCATAAGTAATGGTAAAAGTAATCTGAAGAATTTGCAAGAGATCTTTAATAAATATCTAACGGAAAAATGTGGTATCTTACTTCAAATATCAGAAGACTCACATTTATCTCATAAAAGCAAGGAGGCGTATAACTTTGCAGACAAGCAATGCTATCCAGCTATACGTGGAGGCGCACGCTATGATAATAAGTTAATTTCGATTCATTATAAAATAGCAATGACAGATGAATATATCAATAAGATGGCAAACATTTCAGATCAGTTAAGGCTTATACTCAACAATCAGTACACTCTTAATCCGAATTCTCATCTAAAAATCAAGCGATGGGACCTGCAGGATCCAAAAAAAGTTTTACAGTATGAAAAAGCAATGAGGAGCGCTATCAGAAATTTAAAATTTGACAAAGAGAAAATGGTGTCGTATCACACTTTGCTACAAAAAAATTGGAAACCAGTAAAAAAGTAAAGACCCGCACATAATTCATTAGAAAGCTGAACTGGACAAAATAGAGAGATGGTACACATCATAGCTTCTCAATTTTGTCCATTTTTAAGGATGGATACGCAAAAGTTGAAAGGTTTTTACCCTTTTTTCCTTTATTCTTTTTTGATAATCTATAAAATAACGTTTTTCAACTTTATGAGTAAGACATCAGAATGAAATATCTATTTTTCCAAATTTTATTTTCTTTTAGCTTCGTCGTACTATCTGCAGAGACAATTGAAGAAAATCATCCTAAGCTTAAAAAAAAATATGCAATCTATCTTACAACAGGTTGTGAAGCTCATAATTACTTTGATTCTCCTTGGGGAGGCTGTCATATTACTTTAACAGGCTATCATCACAAGAATGGTGATGAGGAACTTTTGAATAGATTAACCCAAATCATAAAAAATAACTTTTCTCTCCAAGGATGGAGACCTAAATTTATAAAAGTTCAAAAAGGGAAAAAAAATTGGTATGTCATTTTCTTTTCTCTCACCTTAAACAAAATAGCAAAACAACTTTCAAAAGAGGGCTTTAAAAAAGTTAAGGGGCCTAGATTTACCAAATCACATTTCCATATGTCTTTACCTCATTTAAAAGATGGGGAAGAAGCAGAGGAATTTGCACTTAAGTTAAAGGAAAAAGAGTGGTTTGTAACTCTAGTAGAATTGGAACCCTCTTCTTCTAGTTTTCCACATTCACGTTGGTTGGACTATTTTCGTTTGTAATCCAAGCTACCCTTTTGATAGGAAATGCTAAAACATTTATTATTTCAAAAAAAATTATGCTAATTGATAATTTTAACAAATAAATCTAAAAAAAATACCAAATCACTTGCATGTAATACATTCAAAGAGTAAACTCCGGACTTCCGACTTCTGATAACCACCTTTTTATAGGGATTGACTATGGGCAATTATTTTAAAAATTTCATATTCCTTTTGATCTTTTTTTGTGCATCTCTCCAAAGTGATAATTATTCTTATTCAGATCTTTTAAAAGTATGTAGTTCAGGGCAAGTAAAAGCCTTAAAGGAAGTAAATGCCTATCTAAGATTCGATGCAGACATTGTATTTCAATCTCTTGAGGGGGGGCTGACTGCGGCAAAGGTTTACTCCTTCGAAATTCAAGATAAAAAGTTTGTTCTTCGTTTTTTAGATATAAAACATTCTAAACGAAAACGGGAAAATGAAATTTATGCGTTAAAAATTGGTGATCAGCTAAAAATCTCTCCTAGTTATGTTTTTTCAGACAAAAATGCTTTTTTAACGGTTATGTCATTTATTGAGGGCCATGCATTACATCAGCCCTCAGAAAGTCAGTTAAAAAATCTAGGGAAAATGCTAAAAAAGCTACATAATTATTCTGATTTTTATCCAATAAAAGACTCTTTAATAGAGAGGCTGAAGCGATATTATCAAAAAGGGATTAAATCTAAAATTGCCTATCCTACTGGCTTTGATCAAGAGATACGAGCAACACTCAATAAGCCTTGCTTACATTCACTTGCCCCCTCTCATGGAGATTTAAATCCTTATAATATTTTGATCAATGATTTTAATGGAAAGATCAACATCATAGATTGGACAACTGCAACACTGGATGATCCTTTTGCTGATTTAAGTTATTTCTGTTTACTTTCAAATTTAACAGTTACACAGGAAAAAATCTTTTTGACCTCTTATTTAGGAAGGGCAGCTTCAAAAAAAGAACTTCAAACTTTAAAAGAAAATAAGGGAATTGTTTGCTTACTAAAAGCGGCACTTTGGTTTCAATTTTCTGAAACAGATAAAGAACGAATGCTGCCACATGCCACGCGCATTTCTTCTTTAGATACTAAACTTTATTCATCGACACTCAAATCATTTCAAGATTATCTAGCAGAACAAGATGTTGTTAATTTTTACACTGCCCCTAAATCAGAAGTTAAATCTTATGCTCTCAGTTTTTATAAAGCCTATCTTGAATCCAAAACTATGGATTAACCTCTTATTTCCACAAAATATGCTTTTCTAGCTCTTGAGGCTCTTTCCGGGCTATACTAGCAAAATGGATTCAAATTGACATTATTTGATTGTCTTCATACTCTCAGACCATCCAATTAATTGACTATTGGAACAACACTACATTTGCACACCCGGAGTTTTTTATGTTCAAAAATTTATTTTTCATGCTTTCATCATCTATTCTCATATCTAGCTCACTCTCTGCAGAGGCATGTCCTGATTTTCCTGACATTTTTGATTTTTTTGATTTTGAAGAAGAGGCGATAATTTGCCCTGATTATAAAGACATAACAGGGGAGCTTCCTGTTATCACAATCGTTGCCGATCAATCCGATTCTAATTGGACATATATTCCTGATGTAGCTCAAAGTAAATTTGGAGATTGGTCAACATGTATTGGTTTAGCACATAATGTCTCGCGTGAAGCAGCAAAAGCTTATGCGGAAAAAAATTCTAAGGTTACTTTTTTCTTTTATGTTAAACAATATATGGTATTAGAAGATGACGAATCCATAATTGCCCGTATATTTATGCAGGGAGATGCTGTCTTTTTTAGCGGTGACCCAGAAAAAGTAGCTTCATGGGGCACGGCCACAGACATGGCTGACGGCTATGTAAAACGATAATTCTAGGGGCCTATAAGATGAAAGATCACGAAACTGAAGCAGATTCTATCCCAAAGAGTCATGATCCTTCTATAAAATTTATGCTTAAAGTCGTTGCTTGGAATGTCAAATTTTTGGCTTTTCTGATGGTATTAGTTATTATATGGGCATCTGCGGATGTCCTGTATCATTTGATATGGGAAGTTTTTAATTCCCCGACTAATTTTTTTAGCATGGACGATTTAATAGGTATTTTGGGCAGCTTTCTAGCTGTCCTCATCGCCATTGAGATCTTTTTGAATATCGTTTTCTATCTAAAGGAAGATGAAATTCACGTCCCGCTAGTGATTGCAACAGCTTTAACGGCAATTTCTAGAAAAATTATTATTTTTGATTACACAAAAATTGCCCCTTTGATGCTGCTAAGCATTGCTGCTGTTATTTTTGCTCTGGGGGTCACTTATTGGCTAGTTACAGTAAAGCCCTGCACAAAGAAATAATGTCCTAAAGAAAGCCGTTCGGCTATTGTGAATCCATGCTAAAGATTGCTGCTAGGTACATGGAACAAGGCGAAAAGGGACCTAAGGGACATTAGGGACCTAAGGACTATTGCGGACTATACTTAATGTCCCTTAGGTCCCTTTTCGCCTTGTTCTTTAGCAGCAAATTTAATTAAGATTTACTTAATCGGGTCTACACCTTTTCTAATCAATTGCTCCCAATACAGTCTCATTTCTGGTGAGAGATGATGCTTAGCCCTTTCATACTTATGTTTTCTAAAAGGATATTCCGTATCTAAGCATGCAAATTTCCCTTCTTCAGTATAAGGAATATTCATCGCAAGAAAGCATGAACCAAAACCATGGCATAAAATACAGTAAAGTTCATCTAAGACCTGTTTAGTGGCACGTTCTTTCCATGCAAGTCGACAGCTTTCAGTATCTCCAATATTCATTCTTGTGACCACCAAAATCGCATCAGAATCCCTTTCTGACAAATCCGATAAATCGTCTTTGGCTACGCAGTTAGAAAGCGGATAGATCCATTTATCCGGCACTACAAAATGTCGAAGTTTCTTCTCCTTGATCAGATTACGAATATTTTCAGCTCCTAAACAACGATTTACCATCCATTTCCATCCGGTAGGCCTCTTTTCAGACAGTAGATAAGTCTTAATCAGATATTTTGGAAGAAGTTCATGTTTTGCAACAATCATCCTGGATGGCCGCTTGCAGACCGTCACAAATCCAGATGCATCAAAAGAAGTCTGATCTGTGATAACATTCTTACAGAATATTTGATCCAAACGACTTTTTAACCAGTGGCTATCCTTTAAGATAAAGCGATGATCGCTTTTAGCTTTCTCAACAACCTGAAAATAAAAAGGATTTGCTTGCTTCCACGCAGCCTCAACAATTCGATTTGCCTTTTGAAAATATCGTCTCGGATTCCTGCAGGACGGATCTTTTGCATATGTATAATACCTTTCCGCCTTTTCTATTTTTTCTCCAACTGATTCCTTAGCGCGAGCCCAAAGGTCGGAAATATCAGACTCTTCAAATATAATTTTTTCCTCAGACTCTTCAAAGGGGTCTGGTTCAGCAAGCAGTTCATCGAGATGAAATTGCAACGATGTAAGAACATAAAGCCCTTTATCTTGTCTTTCTTCAGCACTAGCTAAGCTAGAGACAGAGAAAAAAAGTAAAAAAAATACAGAATAAAAAAATGTGTGTTTTGACATTGTACTCCAAAAAAGTGGGTTCATTGCACAAGTTGAAAAAAATTCGAAGAAGAAATACTATTCAAATATGTTATTTCTTATTTTTTCCGAAAGAACTTTTTAAACTGACAGAGGGCTAATGAAGGTATTTTATTTTCTGCGATTATATATGTATTTTTTAATCTTAGGGATCCCCTATCTATCCGGAGAACAAATTGATTCAGAATTTGCAAATTTACAGTGTTTAAAGACAGCAGATTCCTGTTATGAGCTAAGTTGGGAATCCGAAAAAGGAACAAACTGCCTCTTCTTTACCGCTGACGACTGGCAAGAACTTATGCCGCTCTCATCTGCTGAAACTTTTCTTGCCTCTCCTAACGCGCAGACAACCATTATCGCATCTACAGATGAGAATGCTACAAACCTAAAATCAGAGCACAAATTCCTTCGAGTTATTGCACAAAAAGATTTAAAAGCATTCGATTTTGAACGCCTAATGAGATTGAACAATTGTGAGGCAGTTGTTGATGCCCCCAGAAGCAAAGGACAATTTTACAGTCCTGATATAACAGAAGAAACTTGGAGAATTGTAGCACCCTATCTATTGCCTGAAAAACATGCACTTAAAATGACTATGGACAAAATTTGTTCTAAAATGCGGATTTTATCCTCTGTAGACTCGTTAAAAGAAGCAGGCTTTAAGATCATTATCGCGCGCCTTAATCGAGGCCTTGTTGTTGCCAGCCATCCAAATTTGCAGGGGTATTTAATTAAAGCATATCTAGACACCTCAACGCGCTGCGAATGGCCTCTTTGGGCATTACGCGCTGAAGGTTCACGCCATATTCAAAGAATTTTGGACAAGCATCACTTTAATAAATACATGAAAGTTCCTGATAAATGGATTTACGCAATACCTCAAGCTAGAAGGCCTATAGCAGGTGAAGCCATATTTCCTAAGGATTTTATCCTTCTTGTTAAAAATATGAATATTCTCAGTAAAGAACAAACTATCGAAAAATTTAAAAATACAAGCTCAAAAGAACGTTTAAAAGCACTATTCACGACAATTGTTGAAGGAGGCTTAAGCGACTCTCATATTGACAATGTCCCTTACTCCACAGACAATAAAATTGCTTTTATCGATACCGAATACTATAAAGTCTGGCCTGTACATCCTGAGTGGATTACAAAACATCTTTCATCAGTCAGTCAACTTTATTGGGAAAAACTTATCAAACAAGGGGAAAAGAAATCGGAATCATAGGGATTACTATTTATAATATATGGAAAGGTGGGAAGACAATGTTACCAAAAATTGATAGCGAACTCAGGTTATTGCAATTCCGATTACCACGCGAATTTAATTCACTCATCCGCTACTTTTCAAAAATTTTGATTTTTGTCTGTACAAGCTGGAACGCGAACAGCATGCTGGCTCAGGAATCCCTAAAGCCAAAAGCTAACCTAACTAAAACAACTAACTGTACGTTCTATGAAACTGCGGCGTTAGCCAAGGCTGCAGTTGTCGACCCAGCCACAACGACGATTTGCATCACTAGCTATGCGGAATCAGGCGATTCCCCCATACGATGGATGACACGCTTATCCACTCCACCAAATCCTGTCCAGCCATGGCATTTGCAGACCTCTGAGGGTACATATTGGCAAGATACGGATGGTGATTTTTATCCGGAATTTTTAGGTGCCACGGTCAAAAATCCTGACTGTTCAACTGCTCTACAAGATGCTTTTCGTGCTCACATGCACCTTAAGATGCGCCTTCGTGGCATGGGAAATGTCTATACTTGTGCCAAACAAGTGCATTTTGACACCACCGGTTTTATAGATGGAGGATGCGATGTCGACTTTAATGGCACTGGAAGATCAAGAATCAGCTTCTCTCTCGGAGTACCTTCTCCTTGCTTTTTACTAGCAGCAAGTGGACCACAAAATGATTTTTGGGGGCGTTTTCTCAATCTAGAGATTGATGCCAATGTCAACGGCATTGCTGCACAATTTGGCCGCAGCGATTTAAGCGATCCTTCGAACGATTTTGAAATCTACATTAACGTGAAAAATAACTCGAAAAGCAAATATGCTCAGGCTTTGGTCATGAATGCGTTTTACTCTTCATGGTTTAACATTACCGGCAACTGTGGAGGTATTGGAACCGGGCTTACGGCGATACAGCTTAATAGATGTAATATGTGCAGTGGATTTGTAGCCGTGGGTAACGGAAATAACGGGTTGGTGTTTTCGAACTATACCAATGGTAATTCCTTCGCAGCAGACATAGAAGTGCTTACAACCGGCATCATACAACTAGACGCCACTTGTGGAAGCAATGAAATTATGTGTGGCGCAATATCCAATCTTACAAATGCTATCGACAATCACCGGGGGGGACCTCTCCGCCTCAGAAACATCACAATTGGAGGCGTCAAAAATATTTTCGCCAATCCTTCCGCAACTGATTCTACATGGGGCGGTCATGGTGTTACGCTAGATGATGCTGGACAAAACCCTACACAATTCGACCCTGGAGGTATGCCTAGGCCAAACGTATGGGTTTTAAATAAAAGCGGTCAGCCACAATGGATATCGCTTTTCGGGCCCAATGGCTCTGATCGTTTTGAAGTCTACGTGCGCTACTGGTGGGACTACAGCTCCAAAGGTGTGATGGTTGCCAATAGTTCTCCATGCGGGTTCATCATTCAACCGGGAGAAAAAGTTTCGATAAATTACAAAAAGACTGTAAATAAAGTTTATTCGTGGAGTTGGCGTCCCATGTTATAATAGGGAACAACAGAGAATTTAAATATTTCCCTACCCCTGACCTCTGTGCCTCTCTCTGTATTCTCTGGCCTCTGTGTTAAAAAAATAATTGGTGCCAAAAACATGTTATTTAGGAGAAATAACAAAAGACACAAAGGCACAAAGATCATTGTGAACAAAATTTGTTAAAGATTATAAAAAAAGCAAGACGCACATTAAGAGGATAAATATTTACTTTTGAGCAACATCAATTTTGAAAAAGGGAATTGACCCCTTTATAAATGGCCTTATTCATGTACCTATCGTTTTCTTTGTGCCTTTGCGCCTTTTGCTGTTCCTTTGTGTTAAAAAAAATCAATCTGGCACATTACTATCTGGTTCATATGATATGTGTTCTATTGAATTCACAAAGTCCAGTCTGTGTTCTCTTTGCCCCAGGTTCAAAAAATAATACTTTATTTTCCGATAAGGGTGTCATGAATACTGCAACGCTTTGCGTTGAATAAAAGCTGTTGCACACTCGGTTAAATATCTCTTCGCGTTTCTTCGCGGTCTTCGCGAAAGAGGAAGCTAGTCTCTAGTTGCAAATTATAAATACATATGACTAAGGTAAGAAAAAGCATTATGGGTTTCCCCTATGGATGAACAACAGCGTAAACTAGCAGAAGAACTTTTTGCCACCTCCGCCAAATGTGGATTTGCCAAAGGGTTTTATCTAGGAGCTTTTAATGGTCAAAATGTCTTTCCTTATCCGCAAATAAGTGCAGAGGAAAAGACGAAAACCGATGCTTTCCTAGTTAAAGTTACTGACTTTGCTGAAAACCAGATTGATGGAGATGCAATCGACCGGCAAGCATCTATTCCGGATAGTGTCATCCAGGGTCTCGCAGATCTTGGAGTTTTAGGAATGACCATTCCTCCAGAGTATGGAGGTCTAGGGATGTCCCAATATGCCTATTGCCGCGTTGCCGAAGTTATTTCGCGAAAATGTGCCTCTACCGCACTTTTCCTTAATGCCCATCAAAGCATTGGTTTAAAAGCCTTATTACTCTTTGGGACTGAAACTCAAAAGCAAAAATGGCTCCCATTTCTAGCTAAAGGAAAATATTTAGCTGCTTTTTCCTTGACTGAACCCACTGCAGGATCTGATGCGAGCGGAATTCAGACACGTGCCATCTACGACAAAGATAAAAAAGTTTGGCTTCTGACCGGCAACAAGCAATGGACAACGAACGGAGCCATTGCAGATGTTTTAACGGTCATGGCGCGAACAGAAATTGATACTCCACAAGGCAAGCAAGATAAAATCACAGCTTTTTTAGTTTCACCAAAAATGCCTGGATTCAAAGTCACCGCTGCAGCTTTGGAAAAAGTCGGAATGCGTGGTAGCAAAACGGCAAATTTATCATTTACCGATCTTGAAGTTCCTGAAGAGAATATATTGGGGCCTTTAGGGGGCGGGCTGCGCGTCTGTTTAACAGTTCTCGATTTCGGACGGACAACTTTTGGTGCAACCTGTCTTGGAGCAGCTAGATACCTAGTTCAAAGAGCAATTGAGCATGCTAAAACCCGTTATCAATTCAATCGTCCCCTCGCCTCTTTTTCATTGGTCAAACAAAAAATTGCCACAATGAGCTGCTTAATTTATGCAATGGAGTCTACAACTTATCTTACAGCAGGCTTTATCGATCATCATGTTGAAGATTTTATGCTAGAATCTGCAATTCTTAAAGTTTTCGCCAGTGATGCGCTATGGGCTATTCTTTATGATACGATGCAAATCTTTGGCGGCCGCTCATTCTTTACCGATCAACCATTTGAGCGGATGATGCGAGATGCACGTTTAAACATGATTGGAGAGGGATCAAATGAAGTCATGCGGGCATTTATTGGAGCCATTGGCATGCGCGATGTGGGTGCACAACTTAAATCTTCTCTTGATGCAATCATGCATCCAATCGACCGATTTTCAACTCTCCAATCATCGATTACACATTGGGCATCCCGCATTACTCCCCCAAATGTCCCTTTGATTTCTCCGGAACTTCAAAATGAAGCCATAATCTTAGGCAAAAAAATTCGAACCTTTGGCATTGCCGTAACAAAACTTTTGATCTATCACCGCGAAGAAATCATAGAGAATCAACTTCAACTCAATCGCATTGCGACAAGCGCAATCGCACTCTACACAGCTTCTGCAGTTCTAAGTCGGATCGATGCAGATCTTAACAGCACAAAAGAGCGAACTTCGTTATTACTTGATGACCTAGCTATAGCCAAACTCTATTGCACGCAGGCTTTCAGAACAATCGACATGGAGCTGAGTGCCATCAACAACAATTGCGACGCCGAAATTGAGGCGCTATCCGATCAACTTACCGGACAAATCAAATGACGCAAAAAACAATACAAGAAGAGCTGAAAATTTCTTTAAAAAATTTAACAGATCAAATTTCTGAAGAAGAATTTGTGCTTCGTCAAGGCGGAGGAAAACAGGGCCATGCACGACAAAAAAAACTGGGTCGCATGACAGCAAGAGAACGTTTAGATTGCCTTCTAGACTCACCTGCGGATCTGATTGAACTAGAACTTTGGGCAGGATATAAAATGTATCCGGATTGCGGAGATCTTCCTGCAGCAGGTGTAATTACAGTTATCGGCCATGTTTCAGGCAGAGCTTGCATGGTCATCGCAAATGATGCAACCGTAAAAGCTGGCGCTTTTTTTCCTCAATCTGTCAAGAAGGTTTTGCGTGCTCAGCGTATCGCATTTGAGTGCCGCCTTCCAGTGATATTCTTAGTTGACTCTTCAGGTGTCTTTCTACCACTCCAAGACGAAATCTTTCCAGATGAAGATGATTTCGGTCGCATATTTCGAAATAATGCTATTTTCTCAGCCGCAGGCATTCCACAATTTGCTGCAATTATGGGAAATTGTATCGCAGGTGGAGGCTACCTCCCCGTTCTTTGCGACAAATTGCTCATGACCGAAGGTAGCGGTCTTTACCTTGCTGGACCCGCACTAGTTAAAGCTGCTATAGGTCAAAATGTGACAACCGAAGAACTAGGCGGCGCAAAAATGCACGCAGAAATTAGTGGAACCGTTGACTTTCTAGAAAAAAATGATCACGAGTGCCTTCTAAAACTGCGCCAATTGATGGAATTTCTTCCTCAAGATCCTGTGACTCCTCAAACGAATTTAAGCCCAGGACTTCCCGAAGATGAGGTCTACGACATTGTCAGTGGAGATTGCAAAAAGGTTTATGATATGCGTAAATTGCTTGAATGTATTGTAGACGCAAGTTCCTTTGTCGAATATAAGGCTTCTTTTGGCAAGACTTTGCTTACAGGCTATGCTAAAGTTAATGGAATGCCCGTAGGAATAGTTGCTAACCAACGTATTCATTCTGCAACAGGCCGTGGTGAGATTGAAATCGGTGGTGTCCTCTATGCTGAAAGTGCAGACAAAGCTGCACGCTTTATCATGGATTGCAACCTACTTAAAGTGCCCTTGCTTTTTTTTCAAGATGTAGTCGGTTTCATGGTTGGAAAAGAGGCAGAAGAATCGGGAATTATTCGAAGTGGTGCAAAAATGGTCAGCGCGGTGAGCAATTCCATTGTCCCTAAAATTACAGTGATTGTAGGAAATTCGTTCGGTGCAGGAAACTATGCTCTTTGTGGAAAAGCCTACGACCCAAATTTTATTTTAGCTTGGCCAAATGCTAAGTATGCTGTCATGGGTGCAGAGCAAGCTGCGGACACGCTCTTTGCAATTCAAGAAAAAAATTCGGGCGGTTCTGAAGAACCAGAAAAAATGCGTGCAACGATGCGGGCTCGTTATTCCTCCCAAATGGATATTCGTTATGGTGCTGCCAGAGGGTGGATTGACGCCATTATTCCTCCACATGAAACTAGAAAGATCCTCGCTCAAATGCTTAAATTGGTACAAAGAGCACCTTTAACAACCAAAACGTTCCACACTGGCGTTTTTCAAGTATAAACTTACTTAAAGGTCATCTACATGAAATGCGTACAATTAAACGACATTGCCTTTGCTCGCAGCGGAGACAAAGGCAATAATGCCAACATCGGAATTATTGCCTATACACGTGAAGGATATGATTTTTTAGTGGAGTACCTGACAGCAGAGTCAGTTCAAAATTATTTCAACATTTTAGGAGTCACCTCCACAGTGCGCTATGAGCTGCCCAATTTGTTAGCTCTCAATTTTGTTTTGCATAATATTTTAGCTGGAGGCGGAAGCCGTTCGTTGCGTTTTGATGCTCAAGGCAAAGCACTTGGTCAAGCGCTCCTTCAAATGAAGATTTGTAACCCGTAACTGGACATTCGCGATGCCGAAATGGCATCCGAATGTCCAGTTACGGGCAGCTTCAAACATCGTGACTCAATATACAAATTCTGATATTATAATCTCTTTTAAGTGATTAATATATGAATTTTCTTCCCAAAAATAGTAATGGCTGTCCTTACCTTCTGTTAGCTCCAATGGAAGGCGTTGGAGATCAATGCTTTCGTAAAGCAATGGCATCGATTGGCGGCTTCAATGAAGGCGTAAGAGATTTTTTACGTGTCCCATCCAATGCGCATGTTCCAAGTCTAGCTGTGCGCTATCAAGCAAATGAAATTGCCCCAATTCCCTTAGCGGCTCAAATCATGGGATCAGACATAGACCTTATGGCAGAAATGGCTGTTGCCATGGAATCCCTGGGTGCTCCCCGTATAGACCTCAATTGTGGCTGTCCATCAAATACAGTAACTGGAAGAGGCGCCGGCTCAAGCTTGCTTAAGGAACCCTCATTCCTTCATCAAGTCGCAAAGGCTATAGTTAAAGCTGTATCCATTCCAGTAACAGCAAAACTACGTTCAGGCTTTGATGACACCTCATTGTTCAAAGAAAATATTTTGGCTGCTCAAGAAAGTGGTATTAGCTACTTAACGCTTCATCCTCGGACAAAGGCTGAAGGGTATGGACCTCCAGCTAACTGGGATCTCATTGCAGAAGCCAAGTCACTTCTAAAAATCCCTGTTGTTGGAAATGGTGATATTCTTAATGTCTCCGATGCCCTCAGAATGCTAGATTTAACTAAATGTGACGCCTTAATGATTGGAAGAGGAAGTGTAATCAATCCCTTCATTTTCCACCAGATTCAAGCGCATTTCAGTAGAGAACCCTACATTTATAAGTGGAGCTCACTAGAACGTTATTTTGAGGTTTATCTTGCTGAGATGCCTTTACAAATTCCGGAAAAAACTAAAGTTAATAAGTTGAAGCAAATGATGAGTTTTCTCTTCAAAGGGAATGACACACTTTTAGATTTAAGACCGCAAATCTTAAGATTAACACACACTGATGTAAACGGATTTCTAGACGAAGCCCTTCTTCTTCTAAAGCGAAATTTTGCTATTTAAGTTGATTGACAATCAAAACCTTTTATAGAGGTGAGTTATTCTTTCATTTAAAATTATATTACCCCTTCTTCATGGGTCCCCAAAGCACCGGTAGTAAATAGGTTGGGAAAGATTCTTTCCGTTTTTTCATTGCCCATTACAGATGTGTAAAGAGCGAGCCACCTGGTTTTTTAGTGTGAGAAAGAGCTTAACCATTTTCTGTGACTCAGAGAATTTTCCTAACTACTACTGATTATTTGAAAGAGGAAAGTATACTTTATCTCCTCGAAGAAAACAAATAGTTATTATTATGCTGACATCCCCAATCCTTTTTGGCATTGTAAAAAAAAATAAGGAGATGCAATGCAAGACTTCCCCAACACACTTAACACTCTCAAGAAATTACCGAATCAAAGCCATTACTACTCCTTACCGTCTCTTGAAGAGCAAGGCATTGGTCCAATTCGACGTTTGCCTATTTCCATTCGTATTTTACTTGAATCTCTCTTAAGGAACTGTGACGGCAATTTTATTAAAGAGGATGAAATCAAGCGTCTTGCTAATTGGAACCCAATAAAACCGTACGACGGGGATCTCCCCTTCATTGTTTCACGTGTCCTATTGCAAGACTTTACCGGGGTGCCTTTACTGGTTGATCTGGCAATGCTGCGCGATGGCCTAAGCTCTTACGACATCGATCCTGCTCTACTAGAGCCAAATGTCCCTGTTGATCTTGTGATCGATCACTCTGTTCAAGTGGATGAAGCGGGGACCGAGGATGCATTTTTATTTAATCTAAAAACTGAAATGAAGCGTAATCTAGAGCGTTACTCATTTCTTGAATGGGGTCAAAAGTCATTTAAATCATTACATGTGATTCCGCCTGGAATCGGAATTTGCCATCAAGTCAACTTAGAATATTTGGCGTCCGTAGTTGTTGAGAAAAAAGAGGAAGAAAAAAAACTCTTATACCCTGACAGCCTTGTAGGGACGGATTCCCACACGACGATGATCAATGGCCTTGGAATTGTAGGCTGGGGTGTTGGCGGTATCGAAGCAGAAGCCGCCATGCTAGGTCAGCCTGTCTTCATACAAACTCCTGAAGTTATTGGAGTTCACCTATCAGGAAAATTGTTAGAAGGTGTCACAGCCACTGACCTAACGCTTTATATTACAGAGCTTTTGCGTAAAGCCAAAGTTGTTGACAAATTTATCGAATTTTTTGGTGAAGGAGTTGAAAAACTTTCTGTCGCAGACAGAGCGACTATTGCAAATATGGCTCCTGAATATGGAGCTACGATGGGCCTTTTCCCAATAGACGAGAAAACACTTGAATATCTTCGATTAACAGGTCGTAAGGAAGAACATATTCAGTTGATAAAGGAATACTACTCAGCTCAAGGGCTCTTTGGCGTGCCTAAAAAAGGGGATATTGACTATACAAACGTTTTAGAATTAGATCTAACGACAATTCGACCATCAGTTTCTGGCCCCAAACGTCCGCAAGACCGTATAGAGTTGACTAACCTTAAAGATAAATTCCAAAACCTTCTAAAAGCTCCCCTAAATGAAGGGGGCTATTCCACAAATGAAGATCCAAAAGTTTGTGTTCATGCCAGTGGCGCATTTCAGATCGATCCTTCACACACATCAGGGGGGACAAATGTCTTAGAAGAAAATGGAATGCCTGAAACGTGGAGTGAAACGGAAATGGTGACGAATCGTCCGGCTTTACCTGGTGTTGAGGATCATGAAACTCCAAAAATTGTAGGCCTTGATCCGGAAATTCAAAATATGACTGTATGCGATATCGTTTTACGACATGGTTCTGTTGCTATTGCTGCAATTACAAGCTGCACTAATACGAGTAATCCAAGCGTGATGATTGCTGCAGGCCTACTTGCCAAAAAGGCTGTCGAAAAAGGCTTAAAAGTTAATTCTATTATTAAAACGAGCTTGGCTCCTGGTTCTCGGGTAGTCACAGACTACCTTGTAAAAGCCGATCTCCAAAGATACTTGGACACTTTAGGCTTTCAACTGGTCGCTTATGGCTGTACGACGTGCATTGGAAATAGCGGTCCACTCGAAGAGCGTGTTGAAAAGGCAATTAAAGAGCACAGCCTTGTCTCCGTAAGCGTCCTAAGCGGAAATCGCAACTTTGAAGCACGCATCAATAGCAGTATAAAGGCAAATTTTCTGATGTCCCCTCCTCTTGTCGTTGCCTTTGCGATTGCTGGCCGCATCAACATTGATATGGAAAAAGAACCTTTAGGAAAAGGTCATGATGGCAACCCTGTCTTTTTACGCGATGTATGGCCTACAACAAAAGAGATCGAAGAGGCAATCTCCGTTGGAGTAAAGCCGGAGATGTTTCAATCTCGCTACAGCAACATTTACAGCGAGAACCCTCTTTGGGATGAAATTGGAGCTCCTGAAACTCCACGTTATCCTTGGGATCCTTTGAGTTCTTATATCCAATGCCCTCCTTTTATAGCAAATTGCTCGATGGCAGAACCGGATCGGCCTAAAACAATGACAGATATGCGCTCTCTTGCTATTTTTGGGGATTCAGTTACCACAGACCATATTTCTCCCGCCGGTGCCTTCCGAAAAGAACTTCCAGCAGGTAAATATTTAATTGCAATGGGAGTAAAAGAGTCTAATTTCAATAGCTATGGAAGCAGACGCGGCAACTACGAAGTGATGACACGTGGAACTTTTGCCAACGTTCGCATACGTAACAAGATGGTTGACCGTGAAGGTGGATACACAAAATTGCAGCCCGAAGACAAGGAAATGACTATCTATGAGGCTTCACAAGTCTATTTGGAAAAAAAAGTGCCTCTAATGCTATTTGCCGGCAAAGATTATGGAATGGGAAGCTCACGCGACTGGGCAGCAAAGGGAACAGCGCTGCTTGGCGTAAAAGCAGTTGTTGCTGAAAGTTATGAACGTATTCACCGAAGCAATTTAATCGGCATGGGTGTTTTGCCTCTTCAGTTCCTTGAGGGGGAAAGTGCTGCCACACTAGGAATTACGGGTAATGAAACATTTTCATTATCAGGCCTTGAAGGGATCTTTGTACCGCACCAGGAAATCACCCTTGAAATTTCTGATGGCAAGGAAACGCGCAAAGTAAAAGTACTTTCCCGTTTAGACACACCTAGCGAGGTCCAGTATTATAGGCATGGAGGAATTCTGCCATTTATTTATAGAAAGATAGTAGCACGGCATCTTTTAGATTCCGGGCGTTGTGAAGATCCAAGGTCCCTTGACTGGATTGTGAAGGGATCTTAGATAACAGTATTTGGATACTTAGATCATGCTTTGATCTAATTTTTTTGAACTTCCTGCTGCTTTTAGCTAAGGGATTTCGCTGTTATAATCTCCCAACTCCTCGTTCCGCTATCCCTGCAACGGGGATAATTTTTTAAATACCTCCCACGCAAGCAACAATAAGTTTGCATTCGTCTTTTTTCGTTAATTCTGCTTCCTTTCAAAAACAATTATTAATTGCATTAAATTTTTATTTTTACTACCCTTTTATCAAAAAGAATGTAAATTTTAAAAAAGGAAATTTTATGCAATCTTACGAAGAAGCGCGCTATTGCCCTAGTTATAGTGAAATTCAAACCGCTCTAGCTACAACCTATCAGGCTATCAGCGTGGAGGGAGGAGCTCAAAAGACTTTTTTAGCTGGGGCACGTACAATTATCGGCATTGTATCTGTATCGTATTTTCCAGTAACGGCTCTTGCAGGAGGATTATGTGGAATTACAATGCCATCACTCACTCAAACCTATTGTAATATGGCAGACATAGGTCTCAATAATGTGTGGAATACTTTGAGCTTTAAGGCTAAGGCTGTCTCCACTATTGCTGGAACGGTACTCGTAGTTGCCGGGTTTAATACTTCCGTACTAGCCATTCCTTGTGCTATATTCGCCTCTAAAATTGGTGCAGAGCTTGGAGTTAGAAATTCTTTAAGACAGACCTAAGGAAGATATATGGATAACGCAACCAATAGTCCAAGATTTAGTCCACTTGCACAGTCTTCTTCTTTAAAAAATTCTGGCAATCGTTATTTACTTTGCCCTTTAGATAAGCGATTGTTGGAAATCTTTGAGCTTTCGACCGAATTTCCTTCGGTCGAAGCCTGCTATTCTTCTGTGGTTAATGCATGCATCAGTTCAGACATTTTGAAAATTAAAAAGATGACCGCAGTTGTTCATGATAAAAATAGATCTAATCTTGAGAAAAAATCTATATATTTTTCATTTCTATTTGAAGCAGAAGAACAGATCAAAATGATAAAAAGTATTTTTGCAACTATTGTGACTGGAAAAGATTCTGAACTGAATAGGGATTTTTTTTTCAATTGCCCGACTAGCAAATGGCAAAACATTGAAAAGGTCAGTGTGGTTATCGTTGATTTTTGCAAAATTGATTGCGCCTCGATTTTTAACTGCTTATTTTATGATACTGAAGAAAATTTCGAAAAATTTTAAACTGTTCAAAATTGATTTCCTTTTTCGTTACGTTTATTGACGCAAATAATTGATCTCCATCGAACGATAAATCAATAAAAGGACTAAGTTGAAGCCAAAAAGAAAACTCATCACTATTTTCTAAACGAGCTGGAATTTCAAATAAGGGCATCAATGAACTTGCAGTTAATTTAATGACACGATCAGAACCTTGCTGTATTCCTGCTTGAAAGGTAAATGCCTTAAGAGCGGCTTCTGTAACGGCAGAGAGATGTTTAATAAGATCTGATTCAACAATCAAGAAATTTAAACTTAATTGAAGAACTTTCGCTTTATCCTCGACTTTAATAGCTTTTTCAATTTCCAAAACATCCTCAATTCTTTTTTCTATGCTTTTCTTAAGAATATTTTCCAATAAGTTCAATTCAGAGCCAAAATCGTTGGACTGCTCTTCATGCTCTTTGACGACAGTCCCTATCTTCGATAAGTGTGGATAAAGTTCTCTAAATTTTAAAAGCACCTTCTCTTGAAGTAATTTCAAATGAAGATTTTCAAGTTCATCGGGAAAAATTTGCTGAATTTTTTTTAAGAAGAAGCCCCAATTTTTAAAATTTAGATCTTCATATGAATGAATGAGATACTCGGTATATTTAATAAAAACTGCAAGAATAAGTGGAGTATTATCAGAAGGTAGAAACGCAAAACTATTTTTCACATGTTGTACAGAGACACAATTTTCTAACTTTTGGTTAAACATCGCCATCGAAATAGGATAAACGGAATATTGCATTTAAATTCTCAATTATTTTTTTGTTGTGCAGGATTTTAGGTGTTGATATATGCTAGAAATCCTTATTTAAAATTCTTCACTTTAAATAATTTGATTTTGACTTCTCGCTCAAAATCAATAATTTCCACGTGTCCTGATTGAATTTTTATAGAGCTTGAATCTACAACATTCAGCTTAGGCAAAGGGAACTGCCCAACATTGACAGCATCTCTTAAATCAGGATAATCATTTTCATTAAAGACTTTATTTGTGATTTGATACAAAATATCTTGATCCTTTTTTTCTGTAAAAAATCTATGGTAGCATACATTTGTTTCACTATCGATCGCATACACAATCAATCCCCGATGCGTCTTGTTTTCATAAGTAATCTCTGCCGGAATAACATAACGCAGATCATTCTTACTATTTTTGACATTCAACCAAGTCCCTTCAATACCAAAAGAAAGAAAACGATCCACAAGATGATGCGGTGCATGGAAGAGGTGCATTAATTTCTGATAACTCAAAGCTTTATCGTGGTATTCAGGAAACTCATTCTTTAAAAACGGCTGTCCAAAGGCATGATCATTCCATCTTTGTACCCGCTGATCAAATTTGAAAGAAAAGGAATCACCCGGCAATAACATCTGAGTAGGTTGACTCAGTTTTAGCTCATCTTTGCCTGAAGAACCACAACCCAACTCAGTTTTTATGGTTTTCTCTTTTGCAAGGCTTAATTTTAAACCTTCTTTAATTTCCAGAATTTTTTTTGATTGAACAGCAATTTGCTCTGATTGAGATGTTTTTTTATGTGAGATTTTTTTCGTCTTATTTTTCTGGAAAGCAGGTTTAATTTTTGGTGCCTTGGACGAGATCGTGAGTGCTTTATCTGTTAAATTATCCCCCCTTTCAGATTGATCAATTCTAAACTCCTTTGGATATGGGCGCATTTTCCCCAAAATGCCTTTTGCAGGACCTGTTAAATCCTGAGTGTATCGCTGTAAAAAAGGCTTAAACCTCAGATTGTTCTTTATTAATGTTGATAACTGGTGATTAGCTTCTTCAAATAATTTACTCTGGGTTTCTTTGTGGATATCCCATAAATCTAATACGCGCTTAAAATTCTGTAAATTATTTTTTGGTAAATCCCTAGGTTTTTCAAGTAACGAAAAAATAGCATGATCATTTATCAGTTTAAACATATAGAATGCAATTGGTGTAATCTCAAATTCAAGTTCCCGAGAATATTTACACTGTACTAATGAGGATCGATTGACCAATTCAACAAATTGGACGAATAAGGCTTTAACTGTTTTAAAAAAGACTTTAATATGATCCTCATATTCCATATTCTTAAGCCATTTATCTATAATCATATGAAGTTTTTTACTGGATGTCTTTTTATGTAGATTTAGTAAAAAACCTTTAAATACATCTAAATCAATGTCAGTTAAACTTATTTGTTTCATAGAAGCAAATAAACGATCCCCATCGTACGACAAATCAAGGTAGGAGCTTAGTTGTAGCCAAGAACTAAACTCTTCAGTTTCTTCTAAGCGCATAGGGATTTCGAATAAAGTAACTTCTCTAACTTCAGATATTCGGATTATGCGGTCACACCCTAAGCGAAGCTCATTCTGAATTTCTACTGCCTTAAAAGCGTCCTTCAAAAAAGATGAAGTATGTTTAATTAGATCAAATTCTAAAATCAAAAAATTCGGCATGGTTCAGATGAAGGTAACACTTTTTGCACTAATTAGCCGCTAAGCGGCTAATTAGCGCAAAAAAAGTTACCTTCATCTGAACCAGTGAAAAAAAAATGACATAGCAATCAATTTTACTG
>JACCRY010000220.1 GCA_013813265.1 Parachlamydiaceae bacterium | reverse complement strand
GATGAAGTTCAACCTCATTAGGCGACCGCCCGATTAAGGAAGGAAGGTTTTTAGCAATCACGTCTATCATGTTGGTATAGGGTAATAACTGGAAAAGATAAATAAAACAAGAGACTGCGTCTGCATTTGAACAGAAACGAAAACTAAGGGAATGCATGGCTTCGTCGTATTTTTTTTTACAAATAAGTTTCTCTATAGATTTAAATGGGTTCTCTCCCATATCAACTAATTGTTTAGATGTGCAAGGCTTAAAGAGTTCATCAATAGAAATTGCAGCACGATGAAGGGGATCTGGCCCCAAAACCTCTTCAAACACTCTGTTTGTTTTTAAGTATCGGATGCTTTCTTGTTTAACATCTTGATTATTGATTTTCTGGAGGCACCAAAGGTGTCCTAGTACGACTAGATCTTCGCTTGTCGGTGCTGCTTGAAAAGCTTTGTGGCTTAAGATCTCGATTAATTTCGGCAGATCGCTTACTTGGCGCACTGCTTCTTGAAAATCATGAAGCGTATAGTTACGGAGTGGCTTATATATCTTATTTGACGCTAATGTGACAAGATAACGTGGCAAAACTTGGCTAGGATTAAAAGTAACCAGTTCGTCATAGTGGTGTCCCCTTCCGAAAACAAATGGATAAAAATCTTCTAAGTTGTTGTGTATTGTGCGGCTGACAAGTGCATAGTGAGCATTATAGTTTGGAGCAATAACTCCTGGCTTGCCTGTCAGATACATCCAATGCTTTTTTTTCTGTATATCAGTAAGTTTAAGCCAGCGTGGATCCTTTTGATCTCTAACATCATCTTCTACTTTAGGATGATGAACCACGGGATAAACGGAAGAAAAGCAGATCCAATTCAGTAAGAGAGCTTCCTCCCCTGTCTTTTGAGCATAAATCTGCGCATATTGGGCAGAACTTGTATGATACACTCCTCTGCCGAATAAACCTCCGTTTATTGGAGCTACATTTGCTAAATTAACGCTAAAGATATCGTCTAGCACACTTTTTCTAGTTCCATGGAACATGGGAACGACTTTGGTATGCTTGAACTCTTTGTTACTTTTAAAGTCGAAGGGATTTTTTGCCTTTGCTTGCAATTCCCCATTCACCTTTCGGCGCATTTGTGTTTCACACTCGGCATTGACTCCAAGATTTTGTGGTTCGCTCTCCCAGCAAGCTTGAAAAAGAGGCTTTTTCCCTCTTTCTTCCAGCAGTTCAAGCGTTGAATAGAATGCATTTGAAAAGATCGGATTGACGATTACCTGTACATTAGCAACAACCTTTCCCTTTACTGGAGAATTTTTATAAAGCTCGCAAACAGTGTCCCAATCTTTTTGCCCCCCCTGAATGAGATGATAGGGAGGATTTTCGCCTTTTTCTTTAGCTAACTGTTGCTGCAAAATTAGCTCAGGCAAAATTTGCGGGTCAAAATTGCATGGTGCAGGGTCCAAATTGGGGGAGGGTTTACTAGCTTCAATATGCATCTATTGCCTAAAATTTATTTGTTAATGCTTTTTTAAACTAATTTTTTAAAATAAAGGGTATTAAAGCAAGTCAATACAGACTGAGGTGTTCCATTGACTATTCTTTTTTACCCAATATTACAAGTCGTTGTTAAGGACACAAGACTTTCTCCAGTGATCAGCTGGTTACTCTATGCATGTAAGCTCAAGTTCAGATACTGGCCAGATTTCACCTTTTGAGGACGTTCTTTTTTTCTTTGCTCGCCTTTTCTCTGTAATTTGCTCTTGATCTGTTTTGGACGGTTTGAGCAGAGTTTTCCCCTTCTTCAATCATTGCAAATTCGCTGCCTATTTTCAATTTTCATCTATTGCCTATGGTTAATTTATAAAATGTAGGCTAATCAAATTTATAGTGAAGGCCTTTTCAGTATGCTTGTAAAGCGGTTTTATATTTGCTAGGATCTCAATTGTAGAGCTAGATTTATTGAAAGTTAATATCTTTTTTTCGATCTCATCTTCTGCCGGAGATGGAAATCCTGCAACAACTGGATTTTGAAAAAGAGAGAGTTGAAACTGGATGTTTGTGTGAGTTTTAATAAACTATAAATCTATCATTTTATACTAATTTTTTTTGATTTTCGATTAGATTCAAAAGGAATTTTTAATTTTGGGCATCAGTTAAAAGCATAACTAAAATTCACTTATTTTACAATTGTCCTAACTGCAGAGATTTGGGTAGATAATTCTTATATAAAAGAGTAACACGATTTATTTAATTTCTAAGAGGTATTCTCTTTTCGAGTTTTTCTACATGCTCACTTTGAAGATGAAGAACCTTTTTGAGTTGATAAATAAGTCCTGATCGAACTCCTTCATATTGTACTGGTAGGGCAATTTTTAATTTATAACAAGCATTTTGAGACCAGCGTGATCCGATCTATAATTGTTTCATGATTTATTAATCCATAGCTTTTAAATTTATGTGAGGGAAGAAAAGCCTTCATTCAGCTAACTTGAGCGCTTTTAAGAACGTAATAGATTCGATTTTTGTCAAATTACGTTACTATTTTCTACCTTCGCAAAGCTGTGCTTTGAGCATTGAGCTAGATCATTGTAGTCAAATTAAGGGGAGGAGGGGAAGATTCATCGCATTCACTTAGAGGGCCTATGTTAGCCATGTAAGTGAGAGTTGATAATGACAGTATCCAAAGTCAATAATTCTAAGTTTGGCAAACTTCATAATGGTTTTTGCTGAGATCCAGAAATTATATGCTCTCCTATCATTTTTTCTTCTGAAATCTTGTTTCTCTTTTAAAAAGAATGGCTGTTAAACTCCCTGGTAGCCATCCTAGTTAGAGTGAAGCCCCAAAAAGCAAAGCAACCAATGAATAAAACATCAAAGTGCATAATACCACATTTTCTATCCTGGGCGCTGTTTGTAGCCCTAGGCTACTACCGGTTACCGCTTATCCTAGGGAGAAATCATATTATCTAAGATATCTTAAATGAAGGTTACCTAGTTTACTTTCCACAATTAATAATTAATATAAGATCTTGACCTTAAAATCTTCTTCAAATTTTTTCTGAAATAACGTTTCCTCTAATCCTTGACTGTTTGCAAATTCCCAAATTTGTTGTCGAGAAGCATAAATCTCTTTGATAGTAGGGCAATGCTCTCTAAGCTCATGGAGGACATCATAGTCCACGTAACTAAAATTTTTAATGTTTATTTTTTGAATTTTTGGAATAGGGAATGACAATTGTTCAATGATTTCCATGAGTAACTCTGCTGATGGGAGCATACCATAATCTTTCATACTCCTAAGATTAAAGCATGTTAACGGAGGATGATAAGTACGTAGAAGATCAATCATCCATAAATCCATTTCTATACCGTCCATATTCAAAATTTCAAGAGAATCTTTACTAACTTTCAAAAGGGCCTCTATCCCGCTGCGAGTAACATTTTTACAGCTTGTTAAAGAAATTGAGTGAATCGCTCTATTCAGCTCGTTTATCTTATGAAGAGAAATATCTGTTACATCAGTGTAATTCACGTTAATTTTTGTTAATTCGTTACATTTTGCAAGAAATTCAGTAAGGACAACGTCCGAAAAATTTTCCGAGCATTGAAAGTAAATCTCTTTTAGATTTAAACAATTTCGCGCAATTCTAAGATAAGATATTTCAGAGATGCCTTCGGCTTCAGAAAAATCTAAAAATTCTAATTGAGGACAATATTTTGCAATAGCATCAGCTACTTCTGAGGTGGCTATAGAACGGTTCAAGCGCAATTCTTTGATCTGTGAGCTTTTACTTAAGAAATTTATAACATCTTCAGGAGAGAGATTATCACAGCCCCGTATGTTTAAAGATTCAGTCAATAGAGGGGATAAAGACTTGAGCCCCGAGGAATCTAACTCGGAATCAGGTACAATTAAATTTTTAATGAGTTGGTTAGCTTTCAAAACATCGGTTAAATGATTAGAGAGTAATAGAGGGCTTGTCAAACCAACATCCAGAGTTTTGAGTCGCTTAATTCGGTGGGTAAATTCATTCACATCCTTTAACTGCCAAGCCGTATCCCGCGCAACCAACACTTCTAAATCAGGTGAAAGGGTGGAAAGAGCACTTATTATAAGAGGGTCTTGTCTTGAAAATTGTCTTGTTTTGGTTTCCATGGGAAACCTTTGTTCCACCGGGATGCTCTTTTGGCCGTACATGCTGTATTGACATAACTTTATTCCTAATTCATTTTATTTTTTATAAAACAGAACAACGGAAGCACAAGCTCCATTGAACTTTCTCAGGGTAAAAAGAGGGGATAGCCTTGGCCATGGAAAAGGACATTCTCACTTAGGGATATTAATTCATATTCAATAGAACTAAGGAGAATGGGAGAATGACCATTACAATTTCAACCTCTGGGCCTCATTTTCATATGTATAACATTAAGCAATGGAGGCTGACGAGATAACTGTTGGGCCGAACCCCGGCAAGGAGATTGTGCCAATGATCATTAGATCTCTTCAATTAGCTAAAGTAAGATTGCGTATTACTTCTGGGGAACAATTGCTTTCACACTTTCACAAGAATATCCACAATTTCAAGGGAAATTTTCTCAATTTTCTAAGAAAATAATAACTTCTAAGAAAAGTTCACATTAGCATCGATTAGGCTTTGCTGCCTTACTGTTATTTTTTAGAAATCGGGGACGCCTTCCTAGAATTAGGTCTGAGATGTAAAAAATGGAGTACAAATTAATGGCAGAACCGCTGAACGCTATCGTGCCAAAATTTGATTGTGCCTTGGCTTTCGAGAAGTTACTGCCAATGATTCCTTGGTAGTAATAAATAATATTGTTATAAAATTTTAATAATGATCGTCAATAATATGAATTTTAATTGTTGATAACCGAGATCTGAAAATGGTCTAAAAAATCAGAAACCTCATCGAAAGAAGTATAAACACTTGGAGTTAAGGTAAGAGAAGACCTTAAAAAAATAAACTTGGCTCTGTAATGTCTAGTAGGTTTTTTAGAGGTTATAGAATTTTAAGATGGTTTTTGAGGCGATTGAAAATTTCCTTTATTTCTTATTCAATGGACATAAGAAATCTACTTAGTTAAAAAGAGTATCATAATTTTTCCAATAAAATTTGCTAAGACTTTGTTTACATCCTGCTTCGCAGATGCTCTCTAGGTGCCAGGTTGTGGATATTGATTTTCTTAAATAGATGTCTTTCCAATTATTAGAAGAA
>JACCRY010000199.1 GCA_013813265.1 Parachlamydiaceae bacterium | reverse complement strand
CAGGTTAGGGAAGCATCAGTTAATGCACTTAGAAAATTGGGAAAGAGAATTTCTCCAGATTCTTTGAACATTTTGGAGAAAATATTCACTTCTCAAAACTTATATTCGAATAGTAAATTATTTAAAGTGTTGCCGGAATTGAAACAGATTGAGCTACAGTGGGTCATAGCTATACTAAATAAGGGGATACTCGAGGATGAAAAGGAACGCCGCTATTACAATTCGATTCTCTGTGGATATAAAAGGATTGGGCGATTATTCCCTAAGGAGGCCATCACAGAACTCCTTTTATTACTTAGCATGTCAGAATTTCATTTAAAAGAGCGCCTTGTCCCTGTTTTAGGTCTATTAGGGCAAATTAGCCCTGTAGAGGCCCTTTCTCAGTTTGAAGATCAGCTAAAAAAAGATCCCTCTGTGGGAATCTATTTGATAGAAGCTATTGGCTATTTTTGTAGGAGTCATTCCTCGGAACTCGTTTCTTTTTTTTCTTCACTCCTAAAGCAAGACGATGAAGGACTGAATAAGGCCGCTATTAAATCTTTAGCTATCATGGGACGCGATCAAGAAAGTGCTTCAAATCGAGCTATTCTTTCTCTCTTATTAGATGAGCAGGAAGAGGAAAATCCGTGCGTTGCCACAGCCCGTATGAAAGCTGTTGGACAAGTAGGAAGAGTGGATACATCGAGAGTGTTTCCTATGTTTTGTTTAAAAATAAATTCGTCGGATGCTCAATTAAAAATTCAGATAGTAAAAGCCTTTGGAAAAATAGGGAAAGCTTCCCCAGAGATAGCAAATTGTTTCCTAAAAGATGTTGTAGGCAATTTATCTGAAAATGTAAAAATAAAACCTCTATTAAGTTTAACTGAAGTTTCGGGCGATCATCTCTCTACTACTATTGAGTCGCTGGTCGATCTCTTTGATAGGGGAAATTGTGACGAAAAATGCCGTATGCTCAAGGTTTTTGGTTCATTGTGGAAGCACGCTCCTGTAAAGGTATGTAGGGGACTTACGGATGCATTAGAGAACCCTTATGGTACAAAAGTAAAAAAATGTGCGGTAAACGCAATCTATCAAATTGCTCAAACGAATCTCCCTTTAGTAAACGCTTTGCTTCTTTTTGCATTTGCTCACTCTGACATTGATATTGCCTTAGAAGCAATTCGTGGTCTTCCAAAACTAAGTCATATGAAATCCTCCTGTCTCATAGATTATTTACAGGTCTCTTTTCAGCACAGTAGTTCTGCGGTTATTCAGCAAGCTATTCTCATGCTTTGTCGCTTGAAGCAGATTGACCTAAAACAAGCTCTGTCGCTACTTGAAAAATGGATCTTAAAATCAGAAGTCAAAAAAGAAATCTACTTTGCGTTAAATTCCTTTGACCTTTCCGATTATCCCCAATTGATTCAGACCCTGCTGCGGGACTATTATATATTTCAGCAATACTACCCCCCCTTATCTTCTACACCATTATCGACATTGTTAAGAAAATATGCAGAATTAAAAAAAGGCTCACAAAAAACATATTACCTGCTTGCTTCTATTGTAAAAATTTTATCTGAAAATCAACCTATTTTTTTAAAAATGAATGACCTTTGTTTATTCGAAAAAGGGCAAATCCGTAAAATTGCAATCAAAGATCCGATTAGATGTAAGCGAGAAATTCAGGAAGCCTTTCATTTGCACGGGGAAAACCTGCTTGCTTGTAGGGCTCAACAGCAAAAAAATAAGGGAAATCATGCTCTTGCTGGTTATTATTACAAGCAAGCTGTGTACATCGACCAGATGTTTGCTGCCTTTGAGCTTGGAGCCGATGAAGATAAGGTAGAAGCTTTATATGCTTTAGGTCTATTCTATCATGCGGGAATAGGTAGCCAAAGAAAGGTTGTGGAGAATTATCAAAGCGTAAAAGACTTAAAAAAAGCAATTGTCTATTATGAATTAGCACATAAACAGTGCCATGCAGCAAGTTCTCATCTGCTGGGTATTTGCCACCAGTATGGCTTGGGTGTCGAGTCTACAAATTTTGACCTTGCTTTTAAGTATTATCGCAACGCCTCTAGGATTGCCCTTGAACAAAAGCTAGGGGGCGTTCCTATAGACTTACCTCTTCACTGTTTTCATACAATGCCTATCCCATTTCTGGTCGATACTAACAAAACATTGCCTGCAGCAGGTACTATTAGTTTGGCATTAGGATCTTTAGCTTCTGGGCTGATCAGCCAAGAAGAAATTGAAGAGTGCATAATGCAAAAAAAACGGCCTGATATTGAGCTTAAAGTACCTTATGTATCTATTAATAAACATGGCGATCTCTGGATAGACCTATCGAAGAGCTTGGTGAATAATCAGTCACTGGCGGACAAATTATTTGAGTTTGGATTGACGGCAGAACCGATCAATTATTGCAAATTTAATAGACGATTTGTTTTACGTTATCAGGTTCCTCGCTATGAAATCCATTATTTTTTGTTGAACAAACTATGGTTGCATAGTGCTGTATATGAAAATCTTCGCTTTGTTTATCCTCAAATCGAGGAAAGTGTTATTACAAAGGTTGTCTATTTTTAATTTATTTATTTGAAAGAGAAGGTTTATGGAAACAAGTGCATCTATTAATCAGAAGATTGAATATCTAGAAGTAATGTATAAAGATTTTTTCCACGATTGCAAAGTGCTCAAAGAGATTGACGAAAGCATATGCCACCTTGCATTGAATTTTTTCCCGAATTTGCCTGAATTAGATTCTTCCAGATGTTTCGTGCAGTCTGGCTACACTGCTAAACTCAAGGACTCTATACCTGACCCGATTTTTGTCTGCTATGAAAGACTTATGGCTCTGCAAAACAAGGTGAAAAACAAATTGAGCATTAGCGATGACATGTTCGATGTTGAGCTTAAAGAAACATTCTCATCTATCATTCCTTTAGAAAGCCTTTCTGAAGCCCCGTCCAAATCCCAAAATCGAATGTCCAGCAGAAAGGAAATGCAAAAATGCTTTGGAACTTCTCAGAGTATTGGCACTCAGGCAATTGATAATTTCGTAAATACACAATTTCACGAGAAGGCCCTTGAGATTTTATCTATTATTCATTCCAGCCCTTTTCTAATAGAGATTGTACAGGATGAAACAGTCCTAAAATGGCTCTGCCCTATATTGTATGAGCATAAAAACCTCATTGATCAGCCTTTTTCCTGTACCGTCATCTACCAACAGCTTGTTCAAATTATACAAACAAGTAACCTTAGCATTGTCAGTGCCAGCCGGGCACAATCTATTTTGCCTTTGCTAAAGGAAGCTTCGTGGACCGCTTTTGAAAAAGGCCACCTTTTTCTCAGCTTTAAAGAAGAAAGGATGAGACAAATTTTCGAGAATCATAAGCCAAGTGAGGTTGGCGATCGGATTGAATTTATTAAATATATTCCAATAAATGGTTTTTTTATTTCGCAAGAAATTGGGTCCGTACATGATCAAAACTACTTTTTTCTTCATTCAACTTTTCAAGAATTCTTTGCAGCTTGTTTTTTGGAAAAAATTCTCATTGAGAAACCCAAGGAAGCTATCAATATTCTAACACCCCTAGTCTTAAATCCAAGATATGAAAGAATTTTAACCTTTCTCGCGGGCATTCTTAAAAATGATAGCATGAACTTAAATCTTTTATTTTCTCTCTTAGACTGTACAGAAAAAAAGATTGGCCTATATAGCATGCAGTTGAAGATACGCTGTTTAGAAGAGTGCAATTGGTCAACTGAATTGAAAAGCCATTCACGCTATATTAGAGAGATTCAATCTTGTTGTGAATATATATCGAATCCTGGGATATGGCAAATTTGCAAACAGTCCATCATGAATACATTTGTGAAAAGCCCTCAAGGAGCTTCTAAAGCACTATTTATTCCTTTAAAAAGAGCTATGAAACAAGGAGATGAGCAAGTTAGAAGAAACGTATTACAAGC
>JACCRY010000108.1 GCA_013813265.1 Parachlamydiaceae bacterium | reverse complement strand
ATGTCTTTGCTTAAATCAAATCCAGGACATTCCTTCAATAATTCTTCTCTATCAGATTTTGAGAGTTTTTTTGAGCTTATTTTTACAATTCCATCATTTTCACCTGAATTAACAAAATCATTAATCTCTTTTAAGAATCCTGTGCCAGACCTTATTAAATAATGGATGTTATTATAACATAATTTAGCGATCAATGATATGCTAGGGTATCCTCGATCAAACAGAATAATACTATTAATTAAATCAGGCATTTCATTTCTCTTTACCACAAATGCCTTAATATGCTCAGCTGCTAAATCTCTTTCGGATGTGTTATAAGGAAAAAGTAGCGCATGTAAAACAATTCCGCTGATTGCATCAACTAATTGTGAGACTAAGGCCATATTCATATTAGAACCATTTTGGTTAGATGCGGATCCATATTTTATTTTAAGTTCAACGCTTTCCGGTAATTGAAATTTAGAGCCATCTATTGCAAGAACATTAAAATCAAAAAATCGCTTCACATTCGATTTATTTTCATAAAACTCTTCTATTAGCACATCATTTAATTCGATAAATGCTTTTGGAGATAACTTAAGGCGGGCTTTGGATAGAGCTGATTTTGTAAAACTTTTAATTTTTTTAAGAAAGCCTCTAGATTCATCAATTGCAGCTGCATTACTTTTTTTTAATTGATTGAGGATGAAAGTGAGAAGAAATGTAAAAGTTAAAACACAATTCCTGATAAATGCCTTTTCTGATAACCTATGTTTGAGCCTGAAGTCTTCGGAATGAATTTTTTTTTGTATTTTTGCAAAAATGTGCTCAGATTTTTTCATAGTGTTCCTTTTTTGTGAGTTTGTCGAAAAACCAACAATGAGGAATGCTATGTTTTTTTTAAATATAAAAGCTCTTAGAACTACTTTACAGCGCTATTTCTGCAAACTTTTATTTTTAATTCAATGACATTGGGCCTACGCCCATGGCTATATGCTGCCATCGCTTTCGCGATTTAAAGTAGGACAAAAATTTGACATAGGGAAATGTCTCAATTAGGGTTGGTTCAAATCAACACCCTATGTCTAGCGATGTCAGGCCACATTCTGAACAATTGCAAAGAATGTCTTTAAAGGCATCGCTAACGCAAATATCAGAATATCAGGGCAGACATCAATAGCTTACAAAAGTTATCATTTCTATTAATCTAGGACAAGATTTCAAGGTGGCTATTAAGAAACAAAAGCTCAAATCAACATGCTATGTCAGGTCTGACACAAATGGCTATTGATAGTCCATCCTAATTTATAAAAACATTTTATTAAGCGTCACTTTAAAACCATGTATTATAAATATATTTTTTTTCAAGTTTGTCGAAACGTTGACTTATATAGTCTTCAAGCCTAAATTCTCTATTTAAAAAAATTATTGGGACATGATTAAAATCACTATAGTAACTACAATCAATTCCCTCCCTCGCGTGTCCAACAAGTTTCCGTGACTTTTTACTAAAAGTTATATTATTAACAAAAAGCTCCTGCTTATTATGTTCGCATAAATCTAACGTAAAACGATTACAGTCGCCCTTATAGAACATAAGTGAGATGTTTGATTCTGAAACGCTTTGCTGTAAAATATCCGAAACGCAAGGGCGAAAAATAAGTCTTATATATTGATTTAATTCAAGTGAGTCAACAAAAGTCTTAACTTTTTCGATAAGTTGATCTGTTGAATGAACATAACGTGTGCTGCAATAATCTTTTATCCTAATTCCTTGTGGAAGCGTAATGGAAGGAAAAAATCGTCTCCATAGGTTATCTTGCCTGCAGACCACTTGCCATTCCTTACAAATTTGAGAACCTAAACCCAAAAGAGGAATGTCAAAATCAGCCACAATTAATGAGGTGACCTCGGGGGGGATTTCTGGAAAAAGATTGTATTCTAGATCTTTTACAGGAGGGGTTTCTGCATCTAATTGAATAATTCTGATCCATTTTCGCTCTTTAAGCACTTCCCAAGCCTGATTCCGTTGTTCTGTTAGTTCATCGGTTTCCAAAGTAAGGCAGGCAATGAAGGATTCCAATAGTAATTCAAAGAACGCAGAAATAATCTCAAAAATTTCTAAATTTCGCACAAATGTGACAGTTTGATCTCCAATGGTACATTTTAACCGTGAATCAGCTTCATATTCATTATATAAAGCGTTATATTGCTCCTCCAGTTTTACAGTTTGAAAATTGTAATGTGCATAACCTGCTAAACCCATAATCACCCTTATTCTAATTTGCATTTACTAAACATAATTGGAGTTTACATAAAAACAATGTCAAAATACAATAGAATAAGCAAAAAATACAATATATGCGTTTACACATTTCGATTGACAGTCTTCCCCCACCTTTGTGTGAAACCACTGTGCCTCTCTCTGTGACGAGTTCACAATGATCTTTGCGCCCTTTGGATATGCCAGGCATATCACATTAATCCATCAAACTGAAAGGAGTTTGAAATGTAAATTACACGTTCTACATTTAGCTGCGCGTGGCGTAGAAGGGTAACTAA
>JACCRY010000097.1 GCA_013813265.1 Parachlamydiaceae bacterium | reverse complement strand
CATTTGAACCAAGCCCTAATTTTAAAGAAACAGCTTTGAAAGGAATCGATTCCTTTAAAAAACTGATTAATGATAATGTTCCTACTTTAGGAAGCTTTAGTAAAGGCGAAAAATTTGAGGAATTTAATCTAGGTGCTGCTAGTACAAAACAAAAAATTCTGAAAAGTGGCTCAATTGCCGTCTGGCTAGGAGCATCTGTTCTTACCGGCGGGACGGTTCCCGTTGCAATGGCTTTTGGAGCTGTTTTGGGAACTGCTTTAGGAAAAGCCTTGGCCAATGCAAAAGAGGCTAAGACTGAGGCATCAAGTAAGCCCCAAAGTCAACAGTTTCAAAGTATTAAGAAAGAGATGGAAAATTTAAAAAATGAATTTGGAGCAATGCCAATGGAAGTATTTGAAAAAAATAAAGGCATTATTCAAACGAAATTTGATAAAAGTCTTTCTCATGAGAGCAAAATAGCGCTTATCAAAGATAGTAAAGAACTGAAAGGTGAATATAAGGAAGTAAAGGCGCAGTTAGATCAAAAGATAAAGGATTTAAAAGATTTCAAATCAGAAATATCTCAAACATTTGATCGACTCATAGAGGAGAATGACAATTCACCAGGTGAAATGAGTTCATATGGAATGAAAGAATTTATATATAAGGCTGATACTAATACGACTTATAAAGAAATAATTAAGAGTGACCCTATATTAAAAGGTAAATATGACAGAATGAAATCTGCCGACAAAATAAATGATACGCGAGAAACAGAAAAATCAAACGCCTCCACTAATGAATTAGAAACTTCAACTAAAGCTTTTGATGACGCATTAAGTCATTTAATAAAAAAATACTCAGATGTTGAAAACAACATTGGTTTTTCAATTGCTAGCTATACTAAGGATGATTTGAAATTTTCTGCAAAAGGGATGTCATCACTATTAAACGAAATGGAAGAAAAAAATTCAGAGGTTCTCTCTAGTGATAAAAATACAGATTTAAAGAAAAAATTCACAGATTTCGGAGAAAAAATAAATTTGGAGTTGGCACAGGAAGAAGAACCAACGTTTGAAATTCAAGAAGAGCCATCTTTTCTGCCAAATGATCATACCGAAGTTTCTAGCGATGCTGACAATGAAAGTTTTGAGGAAGTGTCATCAAATGTAAGTTCTCCTTCTCAAAATGATTTTTCTGTGACTGAGCCGAAGAGTGGACCTCAAGTACTACCTGAAATAAATGAAGAGGCAAAACCAACACGGAAAGAGACAATGAGGTCGTTACTTTCTAAGCTAGCCGGGACCAAATCTCCTGAAGAGATCAAGAATGCTGAAACGCTGCAAAAAAGAGAAAAAACAGTAAATGACTCACTCACATATTTAAAAGATCAATTGAAAACGCAAACTGATAGTTTTGTACTTATACAAGCAACATTTAATGTTATGTCAAAAAATAAAGACTATAATGATGTCATTATGAATAATAGTCATCTGAGAAAAGAATTCGAGAAAATTACCGATGATTACAACAAAATAAAAAAATAAAATTGAATTCTGGAAGAATTTTTTAAGTTATTCTTTCTAACTCGATATTCTTGATCACTTAGCTCGGTTAAAGAAGCTCGACATTTAATGTCGAGCTACTTTAGCCGAGCTTATCGTTTCAAGAGGTAAACACAGGCTAGGGTTATAACCGCGTGTGCTTTAACCAGTTTAACCCATAAATTCTATCTATACAATGTATTAAGACTTAACTAAAATTTCTATTTGCGGAAGTAATTCAAGCCACATTTTTTCAATTTGATTGTTTTTGGCTATTTCTTTCGCTGCTTCAACTTCAGCTTTCGCTTCATTTTTCAAATCGCGTTGAAGGAAGCACTCAGCACCAAACAGCCTTGCACCAATATGTTGAGGATCAAGTTCTGATACTGCAGCATAAGCTCTTGAAGCCATATCAAGATTCCCTACTTTTTGTGCTGCAATTGCCAGGCGAAACCAGTATTCAGGGTGTTCTGGATGTAGAACCGATAAGAAAGAAAATAAAGATAAACAATCCATATAACTTTCATTCGCGAATTTTTTAGTCGCGATTGTCGCAATAGCTAATAGACTTTCATTGCTCAATTGTACAGCAGAGGGGATATCAATTTCAGCTGGATGATCCAGATTAATGTTTTCAATTTGAGTATAAGCGTTTGAAAGATCGGCAGTGAGCTGCTGATAAGTTTCAGGAGCGAGGTAATCGGCACCTTCAGAAATCAATAGCTTTACAGCAGTCTCAAGAAGTCTCGAAAGTTCTTCCATCTTTGCGGCAGCTTTTAGTTCTGTTTTGATTTTTTCACGTCTCAGTTTTGGCGGTAAGAATTCTTTATGGTTAGGGTCATCTTCAAGTTCCATGGCATCGACATAAGTGTCAATTTCTTTTTCAAAGGCAATTTGAAATCGATCTTTTTCATCATTTTGTGTTGAGGGCTCTTTAGAATTGCTTGCAAAATTGCCATGCATTCTGGCGTGAAGTTCATCGCGATCCATATAGACTCCTTAAGTTAGCTTTTTTTAGATTGTGTATTTTCTTATGAAATGTCAATAGAAATTTTTTGATGAAAATTTTAGGTGATCTTCCGATCCTGCTATTCATGTAGTCGTGCATGAATCTCGTTCTCGTTCTTCATTAAATGCTAGAAGCAGCTTTGTCATTCAAGGACAGCTTTGGGCTAATAACTAAACCGCCGCGGTTGAACAAAGAACGAACTCTAAAGTTTGTGATTAAAAAGTATTTAATTATTTATTTGATGATTGTAAAATATAATTTTACTTATAATCAAATTAAGGGGTTAGTTTTAATTCTTAAAATAAATATATGTGAGGTTGTTTATGGAAACTGCTAATAAAATTGGTAGTCATTCAGGTGAACTCAAAACTTATGATACTTCTAGTATAAAATCCATAGCCAATGAAGCCTGTGATTCCTTAAAAAAATCAATCATTAACAAGTTACCAGCTAGTCTAAGTACTACAAAAGTTGGGGTCGACAATAAAAGAGCCCTTAAATCTGTTTCTGCAGGAGCAGTTGGTGCTATTTTTGCAGCAAGTCTTATCGGTACTGCTGGATTTACTGGGGTTATTGCAGGAGCATTTGTGGTTTTAAAGGCTTTGGAACATGCAAAAACAGCAAAAGAATCAGTTAAAGTAGGTAATGCACCTAAGGAGATGAAAACTTCTGAAACTAGTTCAGAAAAAGTTAGAACGGAAAGTAAAATTCAAGAGTTAGAAGAGAAAATTGAGGGGCTAAAACAAATAAGTAAAAACTCTGGAAATAGGGGGAAAACGACATGTGAGTTACAAATAAAAAAATTAACGACTCAAATAACACAATTAAAAACAGCTAATTCCTTATCTGACAAAATTAACCTTAAGAATAAGATTCTTAAAGCAATGAGGGAATTACCTGACCCCACTCCTTGTCAAATTCAAACGAAAGATCAACTAACAGCAGATATTAAAAAACTCGAAACTGAACTAAATCATTTAAATGAAACAATTCTTCTTGAAAATGAAAAGGATCAAAATAATGAAGAGGATGTTGCTGAAGATCTTACATTTAATTTGAAAACAAACGGTGCAACAATTTTAAGTCATTCTAATATTATTGATGAGGAAAATCAAGAATCATCTATTATGGAGAATATTAATAATTATATTCCTGAAGGAACTCAAGAGTTACAACTCTTTCCAGATGACAAGGGTTATTATATCGAAGACGAAGATAGTGGAGAGGAATATTTAACTCCCCATGAAGAAAGCCTAGAAAAACAAAATACATCATTCGAAATGCTAAAAACCGCTGAAATGAAGTTAAGTCCTCTAGATAAAGAACTTTTTAAAGGGGAAATGGAGCAGTTAAGTAAGGAAGTAGAAGATAATAAGAATGATAAATATCCCGTTGAAGGAATGGTTGGTTCTACTACTACAAAAATAGAGGAGTTAAAGGAAAAAATGGAGTTGTCTAGTGAATTAAGAGAAATAGGGGGAAACATAAACAAAATTTCTTTCACTAGAATACATGGAAATATAGATGATAGTTCAAAAAAATTTGATGGCATAAACAAAAGCTATAATCATTTAAATAATGAATCAAAAAGTGAATTATATAGTGATGTTAAAAATGTTGAGCGCAGTTGTGTCGCATTGATTGAGTCTAGTGATTCTTTAAAAAGCCGGATTAATTCTTTCAAAACTGAAAAAGAGCAGCTAACAAAAGAATTGATTCAGCCTAATTTTAGATCTGAAGCTTTTGAAGGAAAAATAAAGGCACTAAGTAGAAAAGAGGAAAGTTTGAATAAAGAATTTTTAGAGATTAGAGAAAAGGCGCATAAATTAGATTCCGACACTAGAAAACTGGAAACAGCCATTAAAAAAGCTCCTTTAGCGGTTGGAGGATCTGATGAAGAAAGCGAATTAAAGAAACTTAGAGATGAGTTGAATGGATGATAACCGATAATATGTAAAAAAAATAGAATTACAAAAGCAAGAGCAAGGCAAAACAGCAAAACAAAATGATTGGCAAATCGCCAAAGTGGCTGTACAGCGTTTCGTAATGATAGCGAGGGACTTCGACATACAGAGCATCCGCTTTCCACTGTGATTCAGCGTTGCCATCCCCTAGCATCGCGATAACTTGCCCCAAGCTGTCAAAAGCCGAAGTAATACCAGTATTGCAAGCTCGGACCACAGGAACCCCATTTTCGACACTTCGCATGCGGGCGTGGTCAAAGTGTTGTTTCGGCAATGATGAACTTGGATACCAAACGTCACTTGTCAAATTCACTAAAAGTTCAGCTCCATTTTGACGGCATTCAGTCATTAGATGGCCAAAGGTTTCTTCATAACAAATCGAAACTGCAAATGGAATTGAGCTGCTTTGGAAAATCGTCGCCTCTTTTCCACAGGTAAAGGAACCTTTAATTCCATATTTGGCCGCAAGCTCATGTAAGGATTTAAGGGGGATATATTCTGCCATCGGAAGCAATACGCGTTTAGCGTAGCGCTGAGGATCAAAAGTCTCTACAGTTGCATTTGGTTTAAAGTGAATAGCAGCACTGTAATGCTCTCTTTCCCCATTCGGCATAACTTGGGCATCCTCTAACCCTGCAATGACTTCAGCTTGAAAAATATTGGCAATCGCTTGAGCCCAAAAGGCATTATTGACAAACCATACTTCTCCTTCGTTAGTTAAAAAGCTTCTGGCAAACGGTTCTTCTAGAGGAGGAAATTTTTCTTTAACGAGTGGGCCATAAATTTTTGTGATGCTATTTTCAACGGTCTCATAGGGGTAAAGGAACGTATAAGTCCCAAAAGGAACGACATATTCAGGCAGTGCAATGAGATCGAGTTCTTTTCCTACATGAGGGCGAAGGATTTTAAAGATTTTGTTCCATTCTTCTATAACATACGCTATGTAGCTGAGTTTATCTTCAAAGACTAAGGCTTCCTCAGCAGGAAAAGCTGTCTGTGCTAGTAGAGCGCGAAAAGGTTCCTTTCTTGCAATGGAGTTTTCCTGTTCAAGTTGATTCCGATGGAGATGAACGTTAGTAGCACCAAAAATATAGGGGAAAATTGCTAAGGCTATCCAGAGAAAAACAGGAACTTTTTTGGGCAAATGTAGCCAAGCTCTTAAGCCTGTGAGGTTAACAAACAGAACCCAAAAAGAAAGGAGAAAGACGCCACCCATTGAAACAAGTTGAAGCGGATAGAGATATTCAGTGAGTGCCATCCCGGCAGGATTCCAAGTGTACCCAGAAAGGAAAAAAAGTCTGCTCCATTCCATGAGAGTCCAAAGAGCTGCCAAACCGATGATTTTGCGTAGAGAGCTGATGGCTTGAGGCGTAACAAAAAGAGAAAATAATCCCCATTGCACTCCCCACATGAATGAAAAACTTGCGTAAACAAAGTAGATGTAATTGAATGGATGGGAAAGCATCCAGTAAAGCTGAACAGCTTGAATGCCGGTAAACCAAAGAGTTCCTAGCCAAAAGCGTTGTTTTTTAGAGGGGACGTCAAGAAGAATTCGACAAAAAAAGGCATAGCCAAAAAGTGCCGAAAGTACAGTTAGCCAAGGAGCTCCTGCGGGCTGTCCAAAAGCAACGATGAGGAAAGATAAACAAAATAAAAGTGTTTGTTCATAGCCTTTTAGGACACTATCCATTCTAAATTCCATTTAGAGATTTCCTGTATGCCCGGATGGGCCGAAACTGTAAGCCAGGGGTGAGTGATAACGAACCCTGGGAAGGTCATAAACAACTTAGAGCCCCTGAGGGGCGACATAGGGGAGCTAGACGACATTCCCATACGCTTAGGGGCTTTGTGCCGCCCCTCCGGGGCTATGATAATTGTGTATGAATTTCCAGGGGTTCGCTATCACTCACCCCTGGCTTACGAATTTCGGCCCATCCGGGCCTCAGCACAACCATACGCACTTGGTAAAAGCTTCTACCTATATTCGATCTTTATTTTCAGGTCTTACATCTTGGGTTGTTATTTCTTTGCAGGTATCTATTCCAAAGAGGTAATCAAGGCTAATTTTTCCTGCGCCTGTAGCAGCAATATACAGTAAACCACCAAAAATTGCCAGGTTTTTAAAAAACATAATGAGTTCTATTTCTGCTTCACCAGGGGGTGCACTCCAAAAATTATGGAAAATAAGGGTGGCAGGAATCAAAAAGAGAGCAAGTCCTAAAACCGCCCAACGAGTCATGAGTCCAAAGAATAAGAGCACACCCCCTAAAACTTCTAAGATTGCTGCTGAATAGAGAAAAAAGGGGATCAATGGCATTCCTTTGATTGCCATATATTGAGCTGTAGGTTCAGGCTCTAGAAATTTGCCGATACCAGCAGAAATAAAGAGTGTGCAAATGCAAAGTCTTCCAAGTAACATCAAAAACGAACAACGCTTATAATCTGAACAGGATGAGGTCATAAAGGCTCCTTAATCTCAAAAGGTTACATTTAAGTACGTGTATGCATGGCTTATTAGTGTTGCCATAGAACATAAGGTAATTCAAGCTGTGTTGCAAAACGCTTTGGGCAGGGAACAACACGCGGTGTGTAAAATGCAACTGGATGCAGAGCTGGGATCTCTACAGCATAAAGGCGTCGGCTACCGGAAGATTTCATTGTTTTCTCTTCTTGCATCGCATAGCAAAGAGGGGCAAGTCCAGATGTTCTATTTGCATAAAGCTCGACTTTAACTAATTGCGGATCTAACTCATGCAGCTCTAGTTCTACGCTAAATCGGTATAACTCATTCACTGTCTCAATTTTAACATTTCCAAATTGGAGCTGTTTCCATTTTTCAATAAAGGTTTGTTCCCAGCTAGATCCTATATCCTGACTGCTTCTCTTTTGATAAAGCTCAGCTGCCGGTAGATAGTATTTTTCAGTATATTCACGGACTGAACGATTACTCGAATAGAGGGGAGTAAGTTCTGCCATGCTGGAGCGCATACGTTCGATCCAACTTTGCGGAATAGCCTCCTCATCACGCTCATAAAATGCAGGAATCACTTCATTTTCGAGAATGGAATAGAGACGGTCAGCATCTGCAGCATCGCGTATTTTTTCATCAGAGGACTCATCTTCACCTGTTCCTATGGCCCATCCAACATTTGATGAGTAAGCTTCTGCCCACCAGCCATCGGGTATGGATAGATTTAGGCCACCATTTGCTAAAACTTTCATGCCACTAGTCCCACAAGCTTCCCAAGGTCTAAGGGGAGTGTTAATCCAAAGATCGACGCCTTGAACCATTCTTTGTGCGAGTTGTATATCATAATCGCTAAGATAGGCAATGTGACCTTTTACTTCTGGACGTTTAATGAAATTCGACCATTGGCGAATCAGGGCTTGACCTTCAAAGTCAGCCGGGTGCGCTTTACCAGCCAAAATAAGTTGTACCGGTCTTTTTAAATTTGTTAAAAGTTCGATCAACCTGTCAGGGTCATATAGAAGTAGATTGGGTCTTTTATAAGTTGCAAAACGGCGAGCAAAACCAAGAGTGAGGACATTTGGGTTAAAGAAATTTGCTGCTTCATTGATATCCTCTCTTGTGGCTCCGGCAATGGCAAGCTCAAATGCTGTGCGTTTTCGAGCAAAAGCGATCAGGCGTTCTCTGCATTTTGTTCGCATCTTCCAAAGCTCTTGATCAGTAATCGCTTTAATTTTAGTGCAGAGAACCGCAGTATCTTGATGCCAGCGATCATTACCACAAGATTCGTTCCAGAGAACATTCGCATCTGGAGATTCCCAGGTTGGCACGTGAATTCCATTGGTGACATGACCAATAGGAATCTCTTCCTCCGGTAAGCGCGGAAATAGGGGAGCAAAAAGGCTTTTACTAACAGTTTCATGTAAGGCGCTCACTCCATTAGCATAAGCACATCCACGCATCGCCAGAAAAGCCATATTAAACAGTTCTTTTGGATTGTCCGGATTTGCCCTTCCAAGTGCTAAAAGATCATTCATAGATATTTTCAAGCGATTTTTGACATAAAAATCTAAATATTTGGCTATTAGATCGGGCGGAAATCGATCAAAACCTGCGGGAACTGCGGTGTGCGTTGTAAAAAGATTCCCGGCGCGTGTCGTTTTGAACGCTTGCTCAAATGGAACAGAATGCAATTTCATGAAGCTATATGCCCGTTCAAGTGTCACAAAAGCGGCATGCCCTTCATTTAAGTGGCAGACTGTAGGGGAGATGTTAAGGGCTTCTAAAAGGCGCCATCCGCCTATTCCAAGCAGTATTTCTTGACGGAGCCGTAATTCAATATCTCCTCCATATAGCTCGCTGCATATCCCACGAAAGGCAGGAAAATTTGCAGCGTCATTACTATCTAGCAGGAAAAGCTTGACTCTACCGACTTGAACTTGCCAGGTTCTGATCCAAATTGAATATCCAGGTAGGATGATTTCAAGACGGAGCCATTCGCCATCCGCTTTACGTAAGGGTGTTATGGGAAGCTGTCCGGGATCATTGTAGGGGTAAAGAGCTTGCTGGGCGCCGTCGTGATTGAGAACCTGTCTGAAATATCCTTGTTGATAAAGCAATCCGATAGCATAAACAGGTACACCCAAATCACTCGCAGCTTTAAGCTGATCGCCAGCCACATTGCCCAGTCCTCCAGAATAGATCGGAAGAGCTTCAGCCAGCATATATTCCATGCTGAAATAGGCGATAGACTTTAAAGCTGTATCTTTGTATTTTTCGCCAAACCAGCCTGTCAGTTTTTCATTTTTACGATTCGTATCAACAAGTTGTCTCGCAAGATTATGGAAGGTCGGATCAGACAAAAGTTCTTCTAATTTTTCTCGGGATACAGCCTGAAAAACAGCCCAAGGGTTATGTGTATGATTCCAAAGAGCTGAATCAAGCCTCTCCCAAAGGATATCGCTACTATGATCCCATGACCAATGTAAATTAAGGGAAAGCTCTCTTAGAAGTTCAAAGCCTCGTATATTGCATCTGTCGGCATCTTTAGCAGGAACTTGGGTAGGGTCAGGTGTTTTGAGGCTCATTCATTTTCCTTAATCGTCAACTTTGATTGTTTTATTTAAAACATCTCGAGTACAATATACCGGCACGTTATTCATAAGTGCGAGCATGATGCAGTCACTGGGGCGTGCGTCAATTTCTAAAATTTGTTTAACACCGTTCTTATCTTCGAGCTCAAGAAAGAGTCGGGCATAGTAAATCGTTTCTTGAACGTCATTGATAACGACCTGTTTGACACGAATGCCAAAACCTCTGAAAATATTGTGTAGGAGGTCATGTGTTAAGGGTCTTGGTCTTTCTATCCCAGTTAAATACATTTGTATTGTTTTTCCGATTCCTGGATCTGTATAGATGGCAAACCGCTTATCATGCGCTCCTAAGATCACAACCGTATACGCACGCGTTTGCATGATTTTGTCAAAAGTCAGCTGTATCAATTCGTTTAACATTATTATTATCCTTATTGTGAGTGCGGAGCCTCTTTAGCCGTACTTTAGTAGATAACACTTTTTTTGAGCCACTGCTTTTTACGAACGTCCTTTCTGGCATGGCAATTGCACTTCTTTTAACAGAATTAGGGAGCATAATCTGACAAGCGAGAAAGCCCCCGAAAATCGCTAACTAAGGAGTACAGAATGACAAAATTACAACTACTTAAAAAAATCGCAGTATTGGAATCAGTAAACGATCAATTAGTTACAGAAGTTTCCTATATTGATAATCTAATGCGTCTTGTCGGTTTTTCAGATGGAATTGCAACAGTGAAGCTAACAGCGCAAGAGATTTTGGATAAGGGATTGCTTGATCAGAAAGAGGATGAAGGTGCGGACTATTTGTCTTAAGTACTGTTTACAGGGGCATACTAGCGGGGTTAAAGTCATCAACAAAGGTTGCCAAAGCCTTTATAAACTGAACCTGATATACCAAGTTTCGAATCCAGGTATCATCAGTTTTAAGAGCATAAAAGAAATTATCAACTTAATTCAATAAATATAAATATTATAACAATTTTAATAAAATTTCATTATGCTATAATTATAAATATAAATGCTTTCATCAGGAGGACTTATGAATCCGTTTCCACCACCATCATCAAACTTTAGTGTTTATAATCCATCGCGCGCTAATATGCCCGTAAGTCTATCTTTCGATCTTCCCGGAGAAATGGTAGATAATTCTTCATCCATAGTAAAGAGTACTATAATGAATCAGGAACTGAATATAACGGAAAGCGCTACGAATCAAGACCAAAACGAACTGACAAAATCATCTTTGGGAGAAAAAAAGTCTGAGGATATCAGCAACATACAGGCCCAATCAACTAATAATATCAAAGAGCCAAAAGATGCAAAAACCGAACGAAAAAGTTTGATGGAAATCGTTAACATTGGTGCAAAAATTGTTGGGGGGGTATTTATTGTGGTGACCCTACCGGCCGTTGCAATAAAGAAATTTATTTTAGCTGCGTTAGAAAATGCTTTCAAACCTTCTATGGCCCAAAATATTACGGCCGAAAAACTTTCAGAGAAACTCAAAATTATCATTGAAGTAAAAGATAAGGCTGAAAAAGACCATAAATTTGAAGGCTATTCACTTAGTGATAAAGATGGGCAACTTGGCGTATTGAACTTAGAAACAAAGAAGAGAGACCTATCTAAGGCGGCTAGCTCTCCACCCGACCTAGCAAAAATGGAATTAAAAATAGGTGTTAGAGCAAAAGGGATTGGAACGATTGCCAATTGTTACACATGGAGTAAGCCTCCTGCAAAATCCGGCATTGTACCTGAAGAAATTCAAAACCCAGCTGTAAGGTTACCTAAAGGAATGACTGCTGATAATTTTAATTCGATGCGCTCTTTAGTTCAAAACGGAGCCCTGTCAAATGGTATTGATGGAGGACAGTCTCGGGAAATAGCTCTTAATTTGGGTGGGATAACAATCGAAGCAACCCTACCTTACAAAGCAGGCATTCTCCTTAAAGATGAGGGAGATGATGTAAACATACACTGTATTTTTCAAACTGGATTGAACTTCGGTGGAAATGCAGGAGGAGGAATACCTGTAACTGGTCGAGTTGACGAAAAACAAATACAAGAATTCACTAAAAAAAACTCTTTTGCTGCAATATCGTCTGCTTCACAAAATGGCAGCGATGTCTTAGTTTTTAACATAGGGATAGGCGTTGGTTTTTTTGCGGGAGACAAGGGTGATATTGTAAAACAGGGAAATGTTGATGGGTTATGCGAAGCAGTGAAAGCAAATAGAAAAGCGAAGATTGGAAAAAATGAGTCTCAGATGGAAGTCATAGTGCCCAATGTTGGCTTTAATCCAAAACAGTTAAAACAACTAGAAAGTGTAGGAATTAAAGTCATCGCTGCAGACAAAGGGGCTGTTGCGGCTCTTTGCGCAAGAGAAGGTCTTAAAGTGTCTGAGACCTTTGCTGGGGATCCGATGACGATGCTTGGAATTCATGGCCCTGGCTTTTGGTGGGAAACGGCAGGATCGGCATCTGATGAAGAACGTGCAGCTTATCTAACTCCTAGTTACGCCTTAGGCCACATTCCCATTAACGTACATGAAGCTGGCAAGCCTACTCCGACGAAAATTGCTGCGCTCAGTGAGTTTATGGTAAAATCAAACGATCCAGAAGAGAATTTAAGAGATACTATTGCGACACCACTTGTGGAAGAAAACGCAGAAATGTTTTCTGTTACAAATACTAACATTACTAATTATATAAAATTGTATGAAGAAACTGAAAGAGAACTTGCCGCTCTCGATGAAGATGATCCACTCTATGTGAGCGTAGAGTCAGATTTAACTGGTATGGCTCGAACAATTCCCAATGCTCTAGAACAGAATAAAGAAATTTTAAAAGCTGCTCTTTCAACGAATCCGGAGTTAAAAATTAAATTTGAAGCAATGCAGGGAAGAATTAGCGAACATTTAAGAAAAATTGACAACCTTACATAGTGAGTATCGGAGAATGCTGTATAATTCTTTGTTTGCATTTTCTGGCATGGCAATTGCACTTCTATTAGCAGAACTAGGGAGTTAATCCTGATAAGAGGAAAGCCTCCCGAAAATTGCTAACAAGGAGACACAGAATGACAAAATTACAACTACTAAAAAAAATCGCAGTGTTGGAATCAGTAAACGATCAATTAGTCACCGAAGTTTCCTATCTTGATAACCTAATGCGTCTTGTGGGCTTTTCAGATGGAATTGCAACCGTAAAGGTAACAGCTCAAGAAATTTTGGATAAAGGGTTGCTTGGGCAGAGAGAAGATGAAGATCAAGATGCTGAGATGGATATGTCTTAAGCCTTTGACTAGGTATTTCGCTCATTCTATTAAGTACCGTTTACGTAAATAGAATGATTTCGATACCAAGTAGCCTTTACAAACTAGATGTTCATGCTGATTTATTTGCTTGAATCTCATAAATAATTTAATACTATAATAATTAAGTAAATTAAGATCTGGTTTGTAAGGGCTACTCGATATCGAAATAATGCAAATTAGGGCTTTTTGACGTCATAGATGACACGGTAATTACTTTACTCTACTTGTAAATGGATAATTAGATCTGAAAAGAATTGTGAAGACCAAATCTTGAGCCTGTCCGGATCAGCAATAAAAGACCTCATATTCTCATAGTGTACAGGACTTTTTTCAATTTTTTCAGCTATCAAAAAAAACCATTTTTTAAACGGATTAACTCTCCTGCTTTAACCAACCTGGAGATAAAATCATCAGGATTTGAATAATTTCCAAGAAGTGGTTTAAGGTTTTGACTCTCCACATATGCCATTTTGGCAAAACGCAATATAGAATGCATGAGTATACCTCCTAATTATCTAAATTTTACCAGAATCTCCAATATTTTTGGAGAAAAAATCCAAAATTATTAAGAATCAATCCCAAAACTCCAATTTTTTTGGAGTTTCTTGAGCACTGACGGTAATTTTGAGTTTTAACGGGCTGTGGACTAGTAGACTGTTTCATTTAAAGTGATACATTGGCTAGTGTGAAAACACTGGATTGTTTCTTCTTCCTATTGACACTGAATTTAATAAACTTAATAATTACACTCATCTCATTGAAGATTCATGGGATAGCCGTTATCCAATCCTTTGAATTGCGGTTAATTTTTTCACAACATTTAGGGCTTTTTATGATTAAATTCCGAACATGCAAAATACTAGCGTTATTGATTACAGTTTTACTACCACTCTTCTGTTATGGAGCTGCTTCCATTTACCATCCCAATGGCAAATTAGCTTGGTCAGGGAGTAACGCTTATCATGCCAACGGCACAACTGCTTGGTATGGTTATAAGAGCAGTAATGTCTATCATTCTAATGGGACAACAGCTTGGTATGGATATAAAAGCAGCAATGTTTATCATTCTACTGGTAAAACGGCTTGGTATGGGTATAAAAGTAGTAACGTCTATCATTCTAATGGCCAAGTAGCTTGGTATGGATATAAAGGTAGCAATGTCTATCATCCTAATGGCAAAGTCGCGTGGTATGGATATAAAGGCTCGAGTTTATATGACCAAGAAGGAAAAAACATGGGCAATGCCAATAGCGTTTGGGTATCCCTTGGCGATGAAAGTTGGCTATATGTTTCTGCCGAAGAAGGGGACACTTTGTTTCAAATCGATATTTTTCTCGGGCCGGGGATCTATCTCACTATGCTAGAAGAAAAAGAGCAGCACCTTCAAATCTATCAACATCAAATCGATCTTACGAAATAATTTGATGTGTATACACTCTCGGCAAGTTGAGTGCGATAAAAGCGTAGAAAAGAATCTATAGAGTTCGGCACATCTTTTCTTGGAAGGATGTGTCCAACGTACCCCAAATTATGAGTGAGAAGCAGTTTCAGTTTCAAAACTAAAACAATGAATTCCAGATTGTAACGAAACATCATTCCATTGTTTCATCCCTTCGTTTCCACCTAAGAAACTTACTTCGATGCCAGGTTGATATACATCTAAAAACTGCTTAAATAGATCTTGAAAGATATCACTCAGTTTTTCGCCTATTTTGGCACTCGTTGTTATATAATAGTACTGGTTTATCGTGGATGACCATCCTGAGAGGGCATTAATAAAATTAATATGGTGTGTGGAGTTGTCTTCCGAAAGTTCTTCATCGCACATGAACATGCCAGGCATTGGGATAACTGGGAATCCTGCTTTAACAATTTTCTTCTCTATCTCTTCTAGTAAAGATCCTAGCTCTACATGCAACTTTTGAGCCGTTTTTAAATAGCGTTGTAAAAGTTTAATATCTTGCTGACTAAGCCCTAAGCCTTCAGCGTCGGTTATGAGTTGTTGCAAAATATCTGCACACATTGAAAAATTTGCTAGGAATAAGGAGTGGTTGGGCCCCGGCTTAAGAAATGTATCTAGATGATAATGCAGTTGTGGGACAATAACAACGTCTTCAGGGTTCACAGCTAAATCTTCTGCAATTAATTTGGTTACACTATATTTTTGCAAAAGGTATTTTGCTACAGAATCACGATATTTCTCAGGATCAGATTTGTCGAAGGGCTGGATTATTCCCATAGAAATTGCTGTTTGGCGAAAGCTATTATCTCCACATTTATTAAAGGTTGTAAAATTCTTTTTGTTTTGCATTTCTTGCAAAATATTTGTGATTTGATCATGATCCACAAATCCGGATTGATTATTTTGCAAAATCATTCCTTGAGCAAACATCTCTTCTGCAATTTTAAGAATTTTTTCGGGTTTTAGATCATCTTTCAATTGTTCTTTGATTTTCTGAGGAATACTTTGAATATACTCATCTAAACTTTTTGCCTGGCGGTGGACGCTTAGAGTTGTAAAAAGATGATCTCTCCCCAGCAGCACCTTTACTTCCCCTTTAGGATTCGTTAGGGTAAACATATTGCCGCCTTCAGCGTGAAACCAAAGATTTTCTTTTGTCACGAAATCTTTAAAATGGTTCTCTAAAGCATAAACCATGCTTTTCCTTAGTAATTGTTCGCCCAGACTAACCTTAAAGAACTCCGATGAAGTGCGTGTAAACCCTTTTTCATTTAAATAAAGGGCTTTTGACTGGGCACGCAAAACACCTTTTTCGATCTGTTCCTGTATTAATTGTTTTCTTACCTCTCCTGTGTGTAACCGGAAAAGATAATCTCTTACAGGGACTTGTGTTGTTGTCCTTTTTATACCTATCCCTAGACGGTTGGAAAGCTCTATTAGATCCATCAATGTTTTCGTTAGAAGCCCCTTATCTGCATCTGAAAGAAGCAATTCCAGGATTTCCACTCCAAAATCGTTTGTATTTTTTCGGTAAGACGCTACGTTTGGGAGATTGACTAACCATTTGTTAAAAATGGGAGCTACACATCTTCCTAAAGGTGACATTTTTAAAGAGTTTTCTTGATTGGGTATACCCTTAAAAAAATTAAAATTTCTTTCGATGTTTTCCTTTAATAAGTCGATTAAAGGAGGATTTTTCATAGGGATTGTTTGAGGACGTTTATCTTCGATTTTGGGAGATTTCTCATTAGAAAATGGCTTTTCGGAGTCATTAAGAGCCTCGAGGATTTTGTCATTAACTTGTGAAGATTCTTTTTTAGTAGGAAATTTGTAAGAAGTCATTCTACAATGAAAATCAAACACAGATTGATCCTTAGCAGCATTTTTAACAGTTTTTTCAATCCTAAGTTCATGAGTGCGATAGAAATTCATGACTTCGACATTAACTGTAACTGCTTCTTTTTCAAGATTATTTTTTATCAAAAAAACCGTTAGGGATCTGCTCCAGGCTATTTTCCTATCTAATAAATGAGCACTAATTTTTTTTAAAGATCCCATTTCTTCAAAGGCCCAATTTTTAATGGAATAATCAAATTTTGAAATGAGGATATCTAGATTTTTAATTGATTCTTTTATAAAGCATATTTGATTCTCAAGAGAAAGATTAGCTGCGGGGAAAGTAAGTTTTTGTAAGGAGCTCAGTATTTGATACGATGTCAAATAAGCTTCAACTCTTGGTAAAAAACGTTTAAATAAGAGTGCCCCAGTGTTATTTTCATGTGGCTTTGCCAAAGTAATTTTTAGCTGATCTTTAAAATAAGACCACATATCAATCACTTTCTGGCTGTCTGTCTTAAAAGGGACAGCGCTGTTTGCTTTCAAAAAGGAAAACCAGGCTGAAGCAGCATGGAATTCTAGATCAAAGGGGATTTTATTATCACTTGAAAAGGGAGAGCCTCGAAGTTCAGTGATTAATTTATGATAGGCAGATTCAATAGTTTGAAATATTTCTTTGCCTTCAGTGTATTTATCAGGATGATATTGGCGAGAAAGATCATAATAAGCTTTTTTGATAGTGGGAATATTTTCCTCGTCTGGATAAAGCCCCAGCACCTCTCTAGGATTGTGAGAAGCAAAATTAATTGAAAATTTGTTCGTTCTTTGCTTATGGATGATAGGTTCTGATTTCAAGGAATAATCTTTAACATCAAGATCGGTGCTTTTTACGAAAGAAATCCACGATTCTGATTCTTTTTCACTCAATAAGTTACTTAAAGTTTTCTCATTTTTTTGGTTATTTAAAATGGGTTTGATTTTGCTATGTTGAGTAAAATGAAATTTCTTTCTTAGGGTATGAATATGGACTGAGTTTGCCTTTTGGGGCGTGGGAGGACTAGGAGCTTCAGAAGGGGTATGAATGTTAGCAGTAGGCTCCTGGTTTCTTTTTTCAATAAAGGTTTGCCATTTGTCTAAGGGAATAAAGAAAACATCATTCTTAAATTCATAAATTGTTTCTAAATAGGGGTTAGGATATTCGTTAATAAATTGGACTTTCAGTGTACTTTCATCGAAATATGATAAAGTAAAAGCATGTGTATGACGTTCCGAAGGAACACCACTCCAATCATAATTACCGTTTTCCAAACGTTGTGGATAGGAACGTACAAAAGTTTTGCCAATATCCTCATGAGATAAAATATGCTTTAGTTCTGGGTAAACTCGTTGACTTTCACAGCGCGGATTATGGCCATTTACAGGCGCTAAAACCTCTTGTGGTTCCATTGTAGATTCCCAAATAGAAATGCTTTCACGTTTTGAAGGGACTGGGTGATTTTTAAAAAGAGAATTGCTTAAACTATTAATATCTGCAATATTAGGATATAAATTTTCCGAATAAGTTAAGCCATGGCTGCCTTTAAATTCATTGAAATTCTTTGCAGAAATTCCAGGTTTTTTCATTTCAGCTAATCCCACATTATTAACTGAACCCGTTTCAATTAAGTTCAAATTATTTTCTTTTTGATCAGGAACATTGTAATTAACATTTTCCACGATAGAATTGCTAGTTCGAAGGTTATTTACATTAGAAGAATCCATGGTACCTCATTGTTTATTTTTTAGAAAAAATCTAGATTAGATCGAAAGGCCGAACTTCCTGTTGCAATGTCCATTTTGTTTTATTTGCAAATTATTGTAAAGAAGAGAACTTAGTTTAGTTAATAGGAATAGTTAGGTTAACAGGTTGCCCCCTTCCTGCCATCGCACTTGCTTTAGCAAGCTTTGAAGTGAGAAAATTTGTCTTCCCTTTGTTGCTTTTGAATTGATGTCAAGGGGCTCTCGCTGTTGACATGGGGTACTAGGCTATACGTCAGGCCTTCGAAGTTAATAGGAGATTACTGAAGCATTAGTGTGAGGGAGGATAACTGGTGTTTGACATAGGGTGTTGGAGTGCTGAGACTTGTTTCCGCTTTGATTGTCCTCGACTTGTCGCATACGCGTTAAGCTAAGCGTTATAGAGGTAAGGATGCCGTCCTTACAGGACTCTTAAAGGCACTCATTTATCCCAGGCCTCCTTGTCTCGCTAACGCTCGCGACTGCGACCTGGGCTATATTAGCCGGTCTTACAGACCTAAGGATTAGTTATGACCATTTCTTCTAGTGATTTTAAGGCCTATAAGGCTGACATAACGCAGCCCAGGTCGCAGTCGCGAGCTCTAGCGAGACACGGAGGCCTGGGTTACGTGAATTAAAATTAAGAGTCCTGGGAAGGACGGCACCCTATGCTTTATAGTCCTTAGCTTAAATCATATGCGACAGGTCGAGGGCGAACAAAGCGGAGACATGCCTCAGCACTCCAAAAATCAAACCTTTCTGTTTTTAAAGGACAAAATTTGACAATGCACATTATAAACATTTATGGTTCAAATCAACACTTTATTTCGCGAAGCAATCTCCTGTCAGTCGCCGCAGTCCAACTTGAGAATGCACTCTCTAAGTTCATGCTTCTTTAACTTAAATAACTCCGAACGTGGAATGGCATTTACTGTATAAATTTGTCGAATTTTAGCTATTGGGATTACTTCTTTGTGATATTCATCTATCAAAGTGTCTAAATGTACGATATGCTCAGTTCCAGTTTTTACCAGACAGACAATTCTTCCTAGCCGTTCATCCGGAAGGTCAATTAGCACAACATCTTGGCAACAATTGTGCTTCACTTTAATGTTTTCCCATAAAGTTTCAAGTTCAGAAAAGCTGATATTTTCTCCACCAATCTTTATAAAATTCGCACCTCGCCCAAAAACCTGCAAGATTCCATCAGTTGCTAAACCTTTGTCTTGACTTATGTACCATCCTTCTACCTTCGGATCGATAAATCTTTTATCCGGATCGTTACCTTGGACAAATCCTGTTAGCAATGCATCGCTTCTAATTTCGATGAAACCCTCAGCGCTGAATCTTAAGTTTACGTGATTTAGAAGTTCAAGATTTGCGTGCGGATGAGTGCTGGATGCAGTCGCAATCTGTGAACAGATTTCTGTCATTCCATAACTTTTCAACAAAGGCCAGCCTAGTGCATGACCCTTTTCCTGCAGCTTTTCAGGAAACACTCCGCCACCTACAACAATTGCTTTTAGCGACTTAGGAGGAAGTAAACTTCTTGAGACAATGTCATAAACATGAGTGGGAGTTAGAGAGGAAAATGAAATATTAAACTCTTCAAGCTGTTTAACGTATTGTATTGGATCCCATTTGTTTTCGGAGAAATCGAAAACCTGAGAGCCGGATAAATGGGCTCTAGCATGGATAGCTAATCCACCCGTATGAAAAAGTGGAAGAATATTTAGCCAAGAACTTTGTTTCTCAATTTGGAGATGTGTATTGACTGCTTTTGCAGACGCCAACATGGCCTTTTTTGATAATGCAATCATTTTGGGGAAATTTTCTGTGCCTGAGCTTGCAAGCCAGATATGCTCCTTCATATCTTTATAGGGGTTAACTGCCTCTTTCAAAAGTTTTTTTCTCCCTTCAGGCAACAAGGGATTTACAAAAACATGTGATGCGTCGTCATACCAATCGATTAAAGGTTTTGCCATTGAATTTCCTTTAGTAATGTATCAAAGCCAAATCCCGTTCCATCTGGAGGGGTTAAATAAGGCCCAACTGCGTGAACAGATTTAATAAAGGGATCTTCATGAAAGCATTTATGAGTAAGCAGTCCGCAATGGCTGATTTGATTAGGATAAAGGGATTTCAATTTTGCTGCTGTATAGGCTGCACACATCTGCCCCAAAGGGTGGTCTAGGTAGCTGGTTATGACAAGCTGGGCTTTATTGTCTATCATTTTTGGAGATTTATCAACCGCAGGCTTGTGTACGTGGTAGTTCGCTGATTCAGGAAAAGATAATGCTCTAACCGCACTATGATCTGCAGCAAAAGCGACGTCTAGCATCTTTTGATCTTCGCACCACATCACTGGATTATAAGGATATGGGTCTTCAACAAAATCAATACAACGCTTTACTTCCAGAGACATTTTCTTCCAATATTCCAGAAATTTTTGGCGAGATAATCTCGCATTAAAGTCTAAACGTAAAAGAATTCCATTATCAGCTTCCACCCAGGACTTCATGATCGGGATTTCTATTTCCGGAACAGCTCCGACCTTTAGCTTGAAATGGGTAATTCCTTCAGCCCTTAATTCCTCAACATTAGCTGAAAAGTCAATTAGCTGATGGCTTATAGGAATTGAAATGCCCTCAAACAGGGATCGATGCTCATAACGTGCTTCAGCATCGAGCCGCGCAAAGCGCAGGGAGCATTCAAGAAGGGGGGTTTCTTGTTGTTCTGCTAACACCAACAACTGTTTTTTTAAAAGCAAATCTCCAAGTTCTGGCAAAGGATGACAGTCAGAATAGCCAATTATTCCATCATCGAAAGTTATACGTAATAGAGCTCCTTCACGGAATCCCCCTAAAGTCCCATAATTCGCTTTATAAATTAGCTGATATAAGTGGTAGGCGATTTTCATGGCAAAATTTGTTGACCTCTTTCATAAATTTTTTAGGCTTTTCCCATGGTAGACGATGTGCAGCGTCAGGAATAATTGATACCGTTGCAAAATCTTTAAACTGATCAGCTATTGCACAGAATTTAGGATCAAGTTCGCCAGCCAAAACAAGAATGGGTAGGGGAAGTTTGCTTAATCGATTTAAAAGAAGCTCCTGATTTCCAAGTGACCAATTTATCAGCTGCTTTGACAATTTTTCTCGGTTAAATGCTGATTCAAATCTGGAAAAAAGAGATGGGCGGCCTCCAAAAACTGCTTGGGTGTTCCAGTCGTGCATGAGTGGATCCCAAGGATCTTCTAAAAAGCGTTTTGCCCACCATTGATCATTCTTTAGTCGTGCAGTTTGTTCAATGGGGGAGTCGAGCCCTGGATGAGCTGAAATCAGAATAGCTGCATCCCAAAGATCAGGTTTAGAAATAAGCGCATGCATTGCGAGTCGACCACCCAAAGAGTACCCTAATAGGATATTCTGCTGACCTGTATTTCTTGGTATTGCCGAATTAAAAGAACGGCTCCATGTCCAAAAATCAAGCTCTTCTTGTTCAATTGACAATGGAATGTTAATTGTATCGAACATTTTCCAATCTGCAGGATGACCTAAAAATCCGTGGAGAGCAAACAAATTGGAAGAGGCATTTTTAGGGGAGTTCATCATATGCTCTCCCAAACGAATCGCTTGCAGTGGAGTCAGAACAAATTTCAAAAAATGCTTTTAAGAGGAGCGGTTCAGTAAGTGCTGTTCTATTAAAGCAAAAGTAAGGAATTGTTGTATGGGTCTTTACGACTTGTCGGTAGATTTGAGGTATCATTATTGAAAAACCTAAGAGTTGGTGAGGAGCGTGGATAGTAAATAGTTGTATTCGAAAATTCACTTAAATGCAAGTTTCACAGACCGGCATCTCAGGCATTGAAATTAAAAATTAAATCGTAGCCCTTGTGTGTGTCCACTTTTAGTGTGTCCACTTTTAGACTCGAGCAAGAGGATTTAGTTTTTCATCTGTTCTAATTTCATATGGCCTGAGTAGCTTATCTTTAACTTGACACCATATGTGTTTTTTAATATCATGATAAATATAAAAAAATTGAGATGACCAACTAAACCATTATCGAAATTAAAAAAAAGGCACTATGATTTTTTCAGATTTTTCAATTTATCGACGTGACAAAATACTTCCCCAATATGATACTCATAATGGCACTACCAGTTCAAGCAATGATTATATCTTACAATTGGAACGACTATTGAAGGTAATGGAAGATGTAGCAAAATCCATTGAATATGGAGTGAAAATTAATACCCCTTCGTTATCAACTAGCGACAAACTACTCATTTATAAGAATATAAAACCGTATTTTCAGATATCCTATCCCAATGGTGCTCCTCAACGTACTAGGTATACCGATGTTTTAATCTTAAATGGCAGGGAGGATCCAAATTCGATTTTTAACTTTGTGCCAAAAGAAATTGTCCTTATAATTCTTAAATTAAAAAACCAAGTTCCTTTTATGAATTTTCCTGATTTTATCAAATTCATTCCAAAAGGGTAATCTTAAAATCCATTGTCGTCCATAATAAAGAAATGAGGCATCCAATCCTTTTATTCACATTATTTTAGATTTTAAGAAGCATAAGACCTGAATTAAGTCGATTTCTAATTTTGGTTGTTTTTAAAATCCTTTTTCTATAGAATAATTTTTCATCTTAATACTAATTAATAAAAGGAATATAATTATGAATCTGGATTACAAGGAAGGAAATATAATTCAAAAAATATCAGAAGCTTATTATCAAGACCGACTACCCCAGCAGATCCATTTTTTTCATGACATTTTTTTGACAATCTTGAATAACCTCAGTATCGATGATCGCACTAACTTAATGATGGTAAATAAGACAATATTAAAATATTGTATAAAAATCATAAATGCACCTTTATATAATGACAATAGCCATTCTTCTACTAATATAATTAGATCCTCAAAAATGTCACGTCAGAATAAAAAAATTTTTGAAATAGAAAAATTTAGTCTATCTTATCTAAATAAAATTAAAAATAACGCAGTCTCTCGATTCTCTGGACCACTAGCAGGAAAGACTATGCGGCCAAGTGAGGTATTTCCTGATTCAAAGCCCTTTACTCGATGGTGGTGGTTAAAAGGACCTTTTAAGGAAGTAGATATTAAAGCTCAGCTATTGTGGATAAAAAAACAAGGCTTTGGCGGGGTAGAGCTCGCCTGGTTGTTTCCCTCGTGGGATACGCCTAATAATTCCTTCGCTCCCAGTCAAATAAAATGGTTAAGTAATGATTTCAAGAAGACACTTGCTCTGACTAAAAAATGTGCAGAAAAATTGGGTTTGGGCTGTGATTTTACGTTTGGAAGTAGTTGGCCCTTTGGTGGCTCATTTCTTGCTCCTGAAGATTGTGCTCACACTTTTAAAGGACCTTCTGCCCAGGAAATTTGGGACTCATGGGAGGTTCCCAAACATCCCCCTGTGCTCAATCATCTTTCTCGCACAGCTCTCGAGCATTACATCGAGCATATGCGAGGCGCATTTGAACCTGCTTTAAAAGGCCGACCTTCTTCTCTTTTTTGCGACTCTCTTGAAATTTCAAATGATACCGTATGGAGTCCGAATTTATGGAAAAAATTTGAAGAACGTTTTGGATATTCTTTAACCGATCATATGGATGAATTGGATACGAATCCTCATATCCGCTATGACTCACGAAAAATCGTTTCAGAAGCTATCCTTTCTAACTTCTATCAACCCTTTACCGAACTAAGTCATCTAATGGGCGCAAAGACACGTGTCCAGTGTCACGGAGCACCCACGGACCTTTTATCTGCATATGCGTCAGTGGATATACCGGAGTCTGAGTCGATCCTTTTTGACCCTTGGTTTTCCAGGATACCTGCATCCGCAGCATCTCTTGCGAGCTGCTCCGTTATTAGTTGCGAAACCTTCACTTGTCTTTATGGTTTTGTTCCGCCGCCTAAATCAATTAGAAGAGAGCAGGTTAAAGATTTAAAGCTTCTCTTTGATGCTGTGGTAGCGAATGGCGTAAATCAGATTGTTTGGCATGGGATGCCCTTTAACTCATTAAAAAATCCCATTAATGAATTTTTTGCTTCTGTTCATGTCGGCCCTGATGCATACTTTGCTAATCAATTATCTGAGTTCAACCAATATATGACAAACACATGTGGTCTAATGAGATTAGGAACCAATGCGCATCGTATGGCAGTCTACTTGCCTAATGAAGATATGATGATGTTAGGCGAGTTGCCACGTGATCTACAAAAAGCGGGAGGGAAATCTCATTGGGAAATGCGCTATGTGCTTCCCCCAAAAGAAACGGAAGGTTTTCTCCCCATATGGCTCTCTGGCGACATGCTTTCAAGAGTAGATATTATTAATGGAAATCTCTGCTGTGGTAATATGAACGTACCCCTTTTGTACATCGAAGCAGAATGGGTAGATGTCAAGGCTCTTACCGAATTACTTCGTATAGTAAAAAAAGGTGGACGAATAGTCTTAAATAAAAAACCAAAGCAACCCGGATTTCTTCCTTTAGAAAATTATGAAGCAATGGTTAAAGAACTTTTAAATCACACGAACACATTGAACAACCTAAAAGAGGCGAATATCACTCCTCTTTTGCAAGGAGAGCATCTCCCTCCATATTGGGCCCGAGAGTATAAAGGAGAGTTGTATCTCTTTCTTGCTCATCCAAGCACGGCAGATGTTAAATACCCTTTGCGTTATTGTCAAAATCAAGAATCTACATATGAAGAAAGAAAAGTAAAGGTCATCCATGGAAAAAACATCATAGATTTAGAACTGCAGTTTGCCCCCGGAGATGCAATTATGCTGCAGATAGCTGCTAATGGAAAAGTTACAAAACTAAATTTAGAATCACCCCCATAAACTATCTATCCCAACAAGAATTGTAGAGTTTCATAAATTCTTCTAATGTGCTGCAAAGAGCAATACAATCAGGGAGTATGGCATTTCTAGAAATCGCAGGGGGGACTAAATCGTGAAGTTTATAGAGAATATAATGGAGCTCAAGCATATTTTGAGAATTTCCTCTTTCTGTAGGCATGAGTTGTATCCCTTTCCAATAAAATTCTGCAACTTTATGATTAAACTCTTTAATACTCTCCGGATTTTTAGAGTCAACTTTCATATTAACAAGCGTAGCCCAATCTTTAGAGATTCCTAACCCAAGTTCACCAGCTTCCGTGAGGAAGTTTGCAGATTCTTGACTACATTTTAAATTTATACAATAGTTTTTTTAGACCTCAAAATTGAGGAAGAAAGTCCTAATGCCCTATATATTTCC
>JACCRY010000069.1 GCA_013813265.1 Parachlamydiaceae bacterium | reverse complement strand
GCTTTAAGATGTTCAAGAAAGCTGCATAAAAATCTTATTAATTCATTTTTAAAATAAACCGACCTAAAAGTGGGCAAGATCCTGATCGCTTTGTGTTACCCATTTTTAGTTAATTTTGAACCATGCCAGAAAATAGATGATTGAAGGCAATTTATGGGTCTCTAAAAAATTTAAAAAAGAGATGCATCCAATAAGGCCTAGGCGGGAACTTTTTGGTGAAATTGTGCAAATAGACGCGTCAATCCATCTATGGTTTGAAGATAGAGGAGATAAATGTGCTTTGATCGTTTTTATAGATGATGCAACAAGTAAACTGACCAGTTTAAAATTTTGTAAATCAGAGTGTTTAGAGGGTTATTTCAATGCTTTAGAAGATCATTTATTACGCTATGGCCGTCCGAGAGCATTATATAGCGATAGACACGCAATTTTTGGTGGTTCAGATAAAATTCATAATGCTCAGTTTATAAGGGCTCTAAAGGAGTTGGGTATCGATAGCATACTAGCCGGATCACCGCAGGCAAAGGGAAGAGTTGAACGGGCAAATCAGACCTTGCAAGATAGGTTGGTGAAGGAAATGAGGCTGCGCAATATTTGTAATATTGAGGATGCCAATTAGTACTTAGAGGAGTTTATGGATGAATTTAATAACAAATTTTCTAAAAAGCCGAGGGGTCAATTTGACGCCCATCGGCCTATAGATTCAGATTGCGACCTCAAGCGGATCCTAGCCCGCTGCGAAGTACGAACCCTCACAAAAGATCTCTCTTTTTCATTTCATAGCAGATATTCCAAAATAGTGGAACCACAAATTGTAAATAGATTGAATTCTAAAAAGATAGAAATAAGGCAAGATTTTTTCGGAAATTTACGAGTGTTTTATGAAGAAAGAGAACTCAAATTTGCACCAATCGAGGAGTTTATAGAGACCCAAGAGGCTAGACTAGTGGATAATAAAGATAAGGAATTATGGAAACCGAAAAAAACACACTGCCCAAGAAGAAATCATCCGTGGAAAAGGAATGGGTATCGAAGCTACGTGCAAAAAAAATAGGGATTTGCCCCCCCCCGCGCACGTACATGCGTATGTATATAGGTGTGCGCGGGAGAGGGGATAATAGGCAAAGTGGTATAATGCAATAGGGAAAGCGGAAATTTCTAACTAGCAGAAACCGGAAATTTCTAAATTGGATTAACACAGTCATAATGCGTATGAAGAACAATTTCACTCATTTTTTTTGCGCATTTTTAGATTGAATGAAAAAAAATTTTGCAATCTCTCGATTTGGATAGATGAGCACCTGTATAGACATTTTAAGATTTTTTTTGGATGTTTTTGCAGTAAACCGTCTCTCCATAATAGGTCTCTCAATGAGTTCTTGTTTCTGAAATCAGGATTACTTTGAGGCGTGCGCAAAACCGAGACTGAATAATGTCCATTAGGCTGTTTTCCACCTTTATAACGGTATGACAAAACCATATTTGAATTTGATTAGTATAACCTTCACAAGTTTTTTTAAGAAGTTTTACCCCAAAAAGCTTTAAATTATTTGATGAAATTAAGCTTTTTTAATCTTTTCTATAAAATATTAAACAACTTAAAAATAATTTACTTCATTAAAGCTAAAATGTTATAATAAGAAATAGAGTTTTAGTTACTATCTTGTATTAAAGGGGGATTTATGAGTATTAGTAATAATAATCCAATTCGTGAGCTACAAAAAACACAAAAATTTGAAATACTTAAAGATGTTGAACTTCCAAAAGAACAAATGGATTCTTCTATTTCTGCACAAGAAAATCAAATAGCGCAAGTTCCCTTGCCTGCTGCCCCCGAAATGGACACTTCTAAAAGAATCCCTGCTCCCATAATGCCCCAAATATTTTTAAAAAATGAAGCAAGCAAAGGTAACAATTTAGGAGTATTATCTGCACTTAAAAGTTTTGGATCAGGATTTAAAGAAGCCATGAAAGAAATAGGCGAGGGATTAACAAATGCTAAGGGTCAAGTGACTGATAGATTAAAAAAAGAACCCGCACCGGCGAAAATCCGTAGTGAGTTAGAAATTCATGCTACCAAGCCTCTTATAGAATTAAAAATTAAAGATTTTGAAAGTATAATAAAATCTGGAGACGGAACATTAGACATTCGTGATAACCTTGATAAAGCAAGGAAGGAATTGAACAAGTTAGATGCTGAACTGGAAGTTCATAAAGCGAAAGATAATGCTGTATCTCAGGATAAACCTACAGTAGCAGAAAGCAACACTGGCGATATTTTTGGGGATAACACCGTAAAAGTAGGGAGTTATTATCAACCAATGGGAACTGAAAATACAACAAAAGAAAAAAATACAGACAGAGCTAATGGTATGTCAGAAAATGAACCTAAGGTGGCTGGTGATAAACAGGAAGAAATAAAAAATAGAGAAAAAAGAGCTACGGGGATGTCAAAAGGAAATGCGCCCAAGTTGGCTAATGATAAACAGAAAGAAATAATAAATAGAGAAAGAGCTAATGCTATATCAGAGAGGAAAGAAATTTTCAGTGATCAACAAAAAGAAGCTATTAAGCAAGACTTTAAAATACTGAGGGAGGAATCAGATCCAACAATATTTAAGGCAAGATTTAATACATTATTTTCTGGGACTAAAAAAGAAATAATTAATAGTGATAAAAGTCTGCAAAAAGAACTAAATCAATTAAATGTAGTAAAGAATGATGATGACCGTTTGGAATTGGTTTACAACATGACAATTCTTATAGATAGCGGTAATGCTGAAAAAGCAAATGTGTTTGTTTCCCAGTATGGAAAAAATGAGTCCTTCTTAAATTTTCTACAGGAAAATAAATCATTTCAAGCACAATTTAATTTATTGAAAGAAATTGCAAATGGTTAAAAATGATGTGGAATTTAAAAACGTAGTTGCTTCGCTCAAATAAATGTAGTTTCAAGTGGTGAGCGAAGAAGTCGATTATTCACCAAATTTCCTCCTCCATAAATTAGGCAAGTGGCAATTTTTTTTAAGTCTGAATTTTTTTGGCGTTTAAAAATTTATCAAAGGATCACCTTAATATATTGGTTCCACCTAAATATCAATTTGGCTTAAAAAAACTAAACTATCAATTCCATTGATTTTAAGGCTACATATATTTTTTTGAATTCGAAGAGGATTTTTTTTGTGTTAATCCAGTTTAGAAATTTCCGCTTTCCCTATTGCATTATACCACTTTTGCCTATTATCCCTATTCCGCGCGCACCTATATACATACGCATGTACGCGGCGCGGGGGGGGGGGGG
>JACCRY010000068.1 GCA_013813265.1 Parachlamydiaceae bacterium | reverse complement strand
TTAAGAGATGAAGTTTATCAACTAGTGAATGCTTAAAGTACGAAGATTGTCGGTGAGCCGTCAACTGGAAATCAGTGTAACCGGTTCGACGAGGGAGGCGGATTAATCTCCGCCTCTACTCTAACGCTCTTTTGCTGTTTCTTTGCGTTAAAAAAATAATCTATTACACTGTTAAATTTGTTTGAATAAACTTTTCTAGCTTTGTTTGAACCTCTAATACTATATATGTGGTGAACTAGATTGTTTTTTTTTACGCAAAGAAGCAGCAAAAGGCGCAAAGGGCGCAAAGATCATTGCGAACTCGGATGGGTATAAGACGCTTACTTTGCTTAAAGCGACATCGGAATCATACTGTTCCATCAGAAGAAAGAAAAGACTACCGATTTAAGAAAAATTCTAGAAATGGTACACTTTGGGGCATACGAATTTCTAAGGAAGTACCATTGTGAAATTAACAAGCTTAAGGGCTTTTGAAAAACATCTTGAGGGGGCTGCCCCCAACCATTTTTCCTTGTTATATATTATTTTTGGGAAAGAGGCCTTCCCACGTAAAGAAGCCATTGACAAACTACTTTTGGCATTAAAAGGCAAAGTCGCTTATGAGGAGCCTTTGTTACAAGTGTTCGATGGGGATCGTCTTTCTGGAAAAGAATTTATGCAGGAACTCAATGCATTTGGCCTTTTTAGCAAAAGACGTACTTTGCTTATTGAAAATGCAGATAAGCTTGATAAAGAATCTATGGCATCTTTAGAAAGTTACTTCGCTGCGCCAAATAAATCAATTTTTTTAATTTTGTCCGCAACAACGTTTCATCGCGGAACAAATTTTTATAAGAAGTGCGAGAAAATAGGCATCGTTCTTGAGTTCGCTGAAGAAAAACCATGGGAAAAAGAGCGCTCAATTCAGGAATGGATTTCCACTGTGGTCAAAGCGGAAGGCAAGAATATTGATTCTCAATGCTGCCAGCATCTGGTCAAGCTACTCGGAACCCAGCAAGAGCTCCTCTCCAGTGAATTACAAAAACTTATTTGTTATGTCGGAAATCGAACGTCGATTGTCCTTCAAGATATTTCGGCTGTTATTGCTCCGGTGGCCGTTGAAACAATTTGGCAGCTTGGTGAAGCTGTTTTCCGCCGCGATGGAGCTTCAGCTCTTGCGATCTGTAAAAGGTTGCTGCTCGATGACCTCTCGTTTTTTGCTATGCTAAGGCAGCTGCGCACGCAATTTCAAACAGAATTTCAAGTGTGTACGATTATGGCGCACGGAGGAGACACCTCAGAAGTTACGCGCCAATTCCCTCACATGAAAGGGGGGATTTTAGAACGACATGTGGCCATGGCTCAAGGATATAGCATGGAAGGTTTTAAAGCTGGACTTCTTTTAATTGATGAAATAGAACTGCAAGCTAAAAACAGCGGATTAGACGTCTCTTTTTTAGCTGAACTTTTAATGGTAAAACTTACTCTGCCTATTCGCAGTGCACGTTAATAGAATTCATACAAAATGTAGGATAAATGGAAAATAAGAAAAAAGCAGCGCTATTGTTGCTTCCGAATTTGCTCGGAGAAATTCGTCATCATCAGCCTTTTTTGCCGGCGAGTGTTGATAAAGCAGTGCTGGAATTAGATGGTTTAATTGCTGAAAGCCCTCAGGTGGGACGCCGGTATTTAGGTCGATTTGAAACTGCCAAACCGGCGGATCAAATACCAATTGCCCTTTACAGTGAAAAATCAATCGCCGATCTAGATTTTCTTCTGGAACCTATAAAGAAAGGCGAACGGTGGGGCCTTCTTTCTGATGCAGGACTTCCATGCATAGCGGACCCAGGCGCGAAACTTGTGCAGCGAGCGCGTTCGGTGGGGATAACGATCCAGGCTTTTGTAGGACCTTCTTCAATCCTTCTTTCACTGATGCAATCAGGACTTCCCGGACAAAAGTTTTATTTTCACGGTTATTTGAATCGAGATGAAGCAAAGCGAGTTGCTGAAATTCGTAATTTGGAAAAAAATTCTGCTAAAGAAGGTGCCACTCAAATTTTTATTGAAGCTCCCTATCGCAATGTTCATCTTCTAGATAGTCTGTTAGCTACTCTCGACGATGAAACGCTTCTTTGCGTAGCTTGGGAACTTACAACGCAAGATCAGGGAATTATTTCTCAGCCTGTGCGACTTTGGAAAAAAGCTCCGCTGCCCAACATCGCGAAAAAAAATGCAATTTTTCTTTTCAACAGAGTTTTGACGCGGTTAGTGTGATAAAAGTGGGTCTTTGCTACCTTTAACTGGACACACCGATGCGGAGCTGTCTTAGATGGGTAGCCTCATGCGGGTTTCGCATCAGGCTAAGCAATTCGTGTTTTGAAAAAGGCATTGGAGAAGAGCAGAATCATTACCTAAACAAATTCCTGTACTCCAGGAGCGTATGATTAAGCTTTCATTATAAAGCTATTAATTAGTTAGGTTTTAAAACTATTGTATGAAATTAATGTTTTCGGTTATTTTATATTGAAGCCGTGATTTATCAGGAATTCAAATGCATTTTAATATAACAAAATTTTTGGAAGAACACTATGATTAGTCATAATTTGATTGAAAATGGGATATCAGAGGCCGCTGCGTATGCTGGAATGATCCCAGGAGTTTGCTTAATTTCTGGTTTTATAAAAGTGATCTATGGCGTTGTAAAAATGATATTTAATAACCTTAAAGCCGTTTGTCAGGAAGCTGAATCGGAACAAGTAAGGAAATTTTACAATGAGGCAAATTGTGGTTGGGAGCATATTAAAGATGGCTGTCTAGAAATTTTCCATATTAAGTTTGCCACTATTGCGTTTGTCGCTTCTGTTGAGTTACTAAGTTGTTGTTGTAATAGTTCCTTCTTGAACGATCAGTTATACAATTATGGCATTCTTGCGTAACATACTTCAGCACTAAAGTTTCCGGTGAGTGTTAAGGTTCTTGGCCAGCGCGGCATCGCGAATGTCCAGTTACAGGTTGCTTTGACGTTATTCTTCTGGGCACTGCTGCGATAAAGAATTCTTGAATTCCTTCAGGGCTTTGGGGCAATGTCCATGAGCCGCTGTGATCGATTCAGCATTCTTGAAATGTTTCCAGGCTTTCGGATAGTTATATCGCTCGCTATAGATGACTGCTAGATAGTATTCAATTTTTGGGTCTGAGGGGTCAAGTGCGTGATATTTTTCAAAAAGCTCTAGAGCTTCACCTAAACGATGAAGCTGAATCCACGTCATAGCTAGAGCACAAATTCCAGCCCTGAAATGGGGTTTTCGGCTGATCGCTTCTTGCAGAATTTTTTGTTTGGCAAGAATTGATTTATGGTCTTCTTCCGTATGTAAGAACAATGTCTTCAATCCTTCTGCATTAACCTTTCCGTTAAGGTAGTCTTGTGCTGTACTGCTTTTGCCAATCGTATGAGGCGAAGAATGCAGAAGAATTTTTTTAAGTAGCCTTTTTCCTTGTTCTTCGTTTCCATTTAATATGAAACAGGTTCCCATCAGCTCATCTAGAAGGCAATCATTCCCCATGTAAAGTTTGGCTTTTTCATAAGATTTAAGCGCCTGATCAAATGTTCCGGTACGTAGATCATCTGCAGCACGATTAAAGTGCACTAGTCCGACAGTCTCTTTGAGATTGCGTTCCTGTAGTGCAAAAGTGTCGATGCTCAGATACTCTCTTGACTCTACATCAATGCCTCTAGCAGTTGTTTCGATATTGATGATTTTATCCTTGCAGCGATAGCGAACGTAAATGTGTCCTGGTGGTGTCACAATTTCTAGTGGTAGTCCAAGCCGCTGTGCAATTGCAAGGTAGAGTACTGAAACACCAAGACAGATCCCACGCCTAGAGTCTATGACTGAAGATAAAAAAGTATACCGGTCGATTTCTTTGACGTACAAGGTGTGAGGAGGAAATCGAAATCCTAATTCATGAAATATAAAATCGTTGATCGTTCGAATTTTTTGTTCGGGTGTTGCTGCTGTAGGTAAGCGTGCGCGAATCTGTAAAGCCATGAGATCAATTGCAGCCTCGTAATTTCTTTTAGCTTGAAGTGCTGCGGTGGAGATATCTTGTTGTGAAAGAAAAATTGCGTGGGCTAAGTCAATTTCATCAGGTTCTAGCGCAAGCACTTCCGCTTCTGTTTTGACATAATGGCCTTTAAGCTTTCGGTTTTCAAGTGTTGCTGCAGCTTTGTTAATTTCGAATATAGCTTCTTCATTAATTTGAGAAGCAGTTTGATCGGGTTGTTTGTCGATTAAATTAATTAAAGCGTGGATTGTCTGGTCCAGTTTGGACAGAGAGAGTGAGGCCAATGTCGAGGTTTCTGCTCCCATAAGTCTCCATGAGTCTTCCAGTGCACGCTTGCCTTCAACTGTATCGGGATAGAGTTCATAGAAAGCAAGATGTTGTACAATCGAAAGTGGATCTAGGCTTGTATAGAGCATGCGAATCTTTTGTTGTGAGGGCGCAGTCATTGAGAAAGCATAAAAAGGGCATAAAATAAGAAAAACAATTGAAATTTGTTTAACCCTATAAAGGTATTCATGCATTTAGTTCTTTCCGGTTATGCTTGTAGTGCTATATTTTTTACTAGAAAGACCATAGTATGTCATTGAAGCGACAGACATCGCTGCTGCCATAATTAAAATGATTTTAGGTGAAATGAGCAATAGGGCTCCTCCACATAAACAAATGACTGCATCTCCCAGAACTCTAAGGGATATTTGTACACCCATCACCTCCCCTTGAACCGTGTTTGAAGCAGAGTCGGAAATCTTAACGGTAAACACAGTGACTGCTAGTCCAATGACAAGACCGCTTAGGGCAAATAATAGCAACATTAAATTTGAAGAGTCTGTAAGTGCTGTTCCTATTAAGAAAATTGCAAATGAACATGTTGTAAACATCAGTATGGAGCGCTTTGAGAAATACTTAGAAGAAAAAGTCGGTAGCCATGCGTTCCCAAATGCAAGTGTTACACACAATACAGCGTTGTAGATAATGAGTTGCGAAGGATTCAAGTCCCATTTAATGGTTAAATAAACAGGGCCAAACTCGTAGAAAATATCGACGGCAAGGGTAAATATAGTGGAAGCTATCATTAAGAATCGCAAACGCTTATTGGAGAATAACCCAAAAACTCTTCTGATGAAGTTGATGCGTTGCCAAAAAGTTAAAATTTCAGAGGTGGCTTCTTTTACATTCTTGTTCTCTAGTACGAGGACGGAGACTGCAGCGAGAAAAAAGAAGAAGATGCAGATGAAATAAAAGGGTGTTGAAGCACTTAACCAAGGATGTAGGGTTTTATCAGTCATAAGTCCACCTATAAGGGGGCCAATGAGATAGGCAATGGAAGCAGAAGCATTAATTTTTCCGATACTCTTATGTTTTGAGATTGATTTGATATCGGCTGCCATTGCGCGTCCAATCGCAATATTCCCTTCCATAATCCCTGCAGTAAATCTGCTAAAAATCAATAATGTTAAAAAGTGAAAATCAATAGCTAAACCCGTAAAAAAATTGCAAATGGCTGAAATCAGCAAACTTCCTGCGAGGACCTGCTTTCGGCCATAGTCATCTGAAAGGGCTCCTAGAATTGGGGATCCTATGAATTGACCCAATGGGTATGCTGCCAGTGTAATTCCAAGAAAAATAGCATGGCTCGCTTCACTCCAATCGGTTGGCAATATTGAATAATCCGGATTCAAGAAGAGTGCGGGAAAAATCAGATAAGGCATTGAAATGCCTAGGAACCCTAAAAAGACGATGGTCAGAATGACCCAAAATTGACTCTTTTCATTTGTGTTCTGTGTCACTAACGTAAACCTTAAATATCGATTAAAATGTTCGAAACCACGATCTATAAATTTATTAGCGATTTGTAAAATTGCTTATTTGCTAGCAATATTGCAAGTCGCTCTGATTCAGTATATTACATCTGTCCAGTATTTTAATCGATATTTTTAGAGTAATGTGGGCGAAGTCGAGTCTCTGAAGTTAGCTAAAAAAGAGAATAAATTGATTCTTTGGGCAATTCCTCAAAATTTAGCACCTGCTTATCACCTTCTAACTAGTTTGTCAGACGATTTTTTTGCCGAAGGCAGAAAGGATATGCCTTAGCGCTTGAAGTAGTATTAGTTACAAATAATGTAAAGGAGTTCCATAGAATTCCACACTTGAAAGTTGAGAATTGGGTGGAGGCTTAGTTCCCCAAACCCCGCTAAGATCTATTTATTAAGTTCGATTTTTTGACCAGCGCGAATTCTCCACGTTGTGCCAGAAATCCCAAACTCTAAATCAGCAATCCCATTTTTAGGGGCAATTTTTATGAGTTTGCCTTGCAAATGTTGATTTAAATATTCCAAGATTTGATCGATTAGAATGTCATTTTCGAATATAGAGGGGTCTTGACACTGTATGAGTGTCATGTGCAAGCCAGCAGAGATAGGGTTACTATTAAAGTAAATATTTTCTTTATCATTGAATAAGAGTTGTGCGCTGAATGTTGTACTGTTTTGATATTTATGCGCAACAATTTTAAAGATTTTAAATCTCCAATTTGGATCAATGATGAGGCTGTATTTATTTGCGACGTCTTCAATGGATAACGGTTTGGTGCAATCTTCAAATAAATAAGGATAAACCTGTTTAAACGTTTCGGACTGACAAAACCCCCTAGCAGTTGTGTATAGCAAGGTATTATGCATTTCTTCTCCGACATATGGATTCATCTTTTCTGTATAATGATCGATTTTAATATCACCATTTTCCTTTTTCAAAAGAATTTTTGCGTTCTCTTCACATGAATCTATTTTTATATGAAAAGTTTTTTTTAAAATGTTTTTTGTCGCATAATTAATTTCTTTTAACCCTATATAATCATTATCGGTTTCTTCCTCAAAATGAATTTTTGCACCTATTTTCCAGTCCATTTCCTGTTGTAATGAAGCTGGATATGCCATTAAATCAGCTGTATGAGGGCATGTGAATAGTAAACTAATTATTAAAATTAATGTGCATTTTTTATAATCATTTTTTTCACTCATCATGGGTCATTTTTAGATAAATTTTGGAAATACTTTTTTCATTATATCGGAAATTGACTTTAAAAGCATGAAGATTATGTTTTCAGATCATAGCACATTCAATTGGACATTTTCTTGAGAAAGCGTTCTTTAAAATAGGCTTCTTAAAATACTTTTCTTGAAAGGCCGGACAAAGGGCCTGACAAACCTAGGACGAAAGCAATGGCCTGCGATATTTGAAAACAACCTTGACTAACACTAGAGTTAGCAGCTTGTAACTGGACATTCCGATACCGAGCTGACTAAGGTGCTAGCATTATGGGAAAGCGTGGCGTCACTTTATTAGTACTTTACTTGCAGCTTTTCTTTAACGTACTGTCATTGCCGGGTACTGCCACGCTTTCCATCAGACCAACACCCTAGCCAACTCGGCATCGTGTGAACCAGTTACGGGTCCCTGATCTACTCGGCAATCAAATTCCGCATCAAGCTGGAAAGGTTAGGAGCACTCACAAGAGTTTCTACTGAAGATCTAATACGATAGCTCCAATTCTCATCTGAAACAACGCCAGGTAGATTAATCCTTTCGTCTACTGGATTTGCACTTACAAATCCAGGGATTAAGGCAAGATATTCATTAAGCAAATTAATGTGAAAGAGGCTGTTTGTATGATGACTGGCATAAAGCATCGCAAATTGAAATTCAGTGGAAAGGGGAGTTTTATATTCCCACCCTTGCGAAAAGCAGTAAGCTTTAGCCTCATCGCTATTTTCTGTCCACCAAAGCTGTAAGGGGGAAGAATCATGGGTTGAAACTGTTGTAATGCTTAGAGGTGCATAATCGTTAGGATGAATAAAGGACTGATCGACCTTCCATTTACGTTCCCAGCGCATAACTCTGGTTCCACAGATGCCTAGATCTGTCAGTTCTTTTCTTACTTCTGGAGGCACTGTGCCAAGATCTTCTCCGATAGGAAGCATTGGGGATGCACTTAGCATCATTTTCATGAGCTTATTTCCTTGTTCAATAGCTTGAGGAGGATCACTTGGAATGAAATAACCTTCTAGTGCAGAATGATTCGCCGGAATTCCCCAAATTCTAAAAAAGCCCACAATATGATCAATGCGATAGATATGATAAAAGTTAGAAGCTACTGCAAGTCTTTGACGCCACCAAGCAAAATTCTTATTTTCCATTTCCTCCCAATTATAAATAGGAAATCCCCAGCTTTGTCCCAAAGCAGAGTAGGCATCTGGGGGCGCCCCCGCAGTCAATTCGAGGTTAAACAATTTGCGATTGAGCCAAATATCCGCACTCTCAAGATCTAATAGGATTGGAAGGTCGCCTTTAAGAAAAACACCTTCAGATTCAGCATGCTCCTTAACTTGACGCATCTGCTTAAAGCAAAGATATTGAATAAATGAGTGATAGGAAATATCAGTTTCGAATTTTTTTTGCAGTTTTTCGTAGGAATCTGGAGGGCAATTTTTTATTTCTTCAGGCCAGCTGGTCCAACTGTGCCAAAGACAATGGCTTTTGATGGATTTAAAGAGGGCGTATCCCAGCAGCCAGGGATTTTCTTCTACAAAACGGTGGTACTCGGGTGTATCTAAAAAATTTGAAGAAAAATCATCAAAGTACTTTTTAAGAAAAAAATCTCTGAGAGGTTGAGCTTTAGCGTAGTTGACTCGCTCTGTATTGTTTAGGAGTTGAAGTTCTTTAAGTAGACCTGTTAGTATTGAATCTTCTACAATAAATGGAAGAGATGCAATTCCTAAATGAAGGGGATTCAGGGCAAATGCAGAAATTGCACTGTAAGGACTTGTGTTCGGTCCTGTATCATTTAAAGGGAGTAGCTGTAAGGTGTCAAAACCAACTTTATGAAGCCAAGAAATGAGTGGGAGTAGATCCGGGAATTCTCCAATCCCTGCACTTTTATAGGAGTGTAATGAAAATAAAGGGACGCAAATTCCATGGTGTTGACGAATGCCGACTCGTTCCCACTGGGCTCGAGCTTCAGTTGCTCCAACGAGATCTACAAGTGGAGCCTCTTGATTTAAATCCATCCGCTTAGGTGTCCTGCATTCTATCTATTTCTTCTCTCATTTCAATTAGCTTATTTTCGATAGTTTCAAAATATTGATCTACAAAAAGGAAGCGATTGCGTAAAAGTTTTTCTTCCATTTCTGTTTGACGAAGTTGATGAAAAAAATGACCAAAAAGATAGCGATATTCAAGAAGCTGCTGATAAATGATCGAAATGATGCCTGGTCCATGAGCTTTAGTAAAAGATTCATCTCTGCTTATTCTCTGAATCTGAGCTAAAAAATCCTGAAGATAACCTTTCATATCGTTGATTGTAAGTTCAATTTCATTCAAATGAGTCTGCACATTTTTTTCATGAACCCAATGGCGCAGTTTATCAATAAGTAACTTAAATTGGCGCAGACGATTTATATGATTGCGATCTGTAATGGGAGGTAGAATATGCATGTGAATAGCATAGAGATCATGGAATAGTGGAATGTCGTATAAAGAGGTATATTTCCAATCAGCACGCAATGCTCTAGAGAGTAAAGTCGTAATTCGCTCGACACTGTCACTACTATGTGAACCCAATTCGTTGATATCACTTAGCTTATGGACAAACTCATTTGCTAAACGTGTCATCATCGCTTGTGATGCTAAAGGCTGTCCCATGTCATGAAGAATGGCTTGTATTTGCCGACAAATATGTTCTTGATTAGCTTTAGATATTTCATAGTTATTCCTAAAAGAATCGGATAGCAGCTTATACTGTGCATCTAGTTTTTCTATATCGAATTCTTGTTCAGTCAAAAGCTTTGTCTGAGAAGGTTCTTGTCCAACAATCCACTCGGAAAAGCCACCACGAGTCCTAACATAAGGATTTGGATCGCTTTCCAAGAGAAATGTTCGATATGCAGATATTGTTGCACCTAAAGTATGCAATTCAAACCTTTGACCACTTAGGGAGCTTTGGAATTCTAACTGGCGAATCGCTTCATTTGCAGAGGTTATTTCATCATGTAATTTATCTAAAGGTTCTTTCAACCTACGGCTCTGTGAAAATAACTTATTTTGTAAGGCCTTAAAGTAGCTTTTAAAGAGATTGGATGCTTTGTCAGGATTTATGGAATATCGTAGCACACGGATGAGTTCGCGTTCAGGGATAGCTTTCGCCTGTTGATTTAGCTTCCATAACTTAAGCATACGATAGAGTCGCTTAAAGTTATCTTGATCGTTAGTGTCAAGTGTGCCTAAAATATGATAGGAAAGGAATTTTGACATTCTTTTTTCGATTTGGCTATCAAGGTCTATATACTGTTCATAGCGATGTTGAAAATTTTGATAGCGAAAATTTAGAAATTTTTGGCTCTTCTCTAAGTTTTTGTTAATGTTATGATCGATAATCGTTTTCCAAGGAGGAAAAAATTGGCTTAACCAAGTTTTACTTTGAGGTGTTTGATTTTGACGATACTCTACAAGTGAACTTTCTAAGCGCTTTAACGCCCATTTCAGGTCATCCATACGGTGAAGCAAAATTTCTTTAATGGATTTAACAACATTTAATAACTCAGCACGCCATTGCTCAATCCCAACCTGTTCAAGTTGTTGAAAAAGCTCAACAGCTATTCCTTGAAGAAGTTCAGTGTACTCCCACATGTAAGCATTAAGTGTATTTGCTAGGTTTTCCCATCGTATTTTGTCTGTCGAACGAGACTGTAGGGATTGGTTGACTTTGCGTGTAAAAATGTCAACGCCTTCAGAAAGTGTTTTTTGGACATGGCTGGGGGCCAACAAAGGAATTGAAGCACCTAACTCTGTTGGAATACTTGATGCAATTAATTGACTGTAATAAGTTTGCTTATCCTCCAAATAGTGTTGAAGCTGCTCGGATAAAGCCTTATCGAAGGAGACGATGCTTTGAAAATCAATTGGCTGCCAGGTCATTCTCTTATCTCCCGCTGATAGCATTGGTTTCTTCAATCTAGCAAAAAATAATTTAGCGTCAAATGAATTATTCGATATATTATAATTTAATAATGGGATTGCTGTTTGAGTGTTTAGGTGGTATAATTCGGAATATATTGCATCCGGTCACGGATTGAAATTTTTTGCAGTGCAGAAGTTCCCCCTGTTGCGCCCGTGGTATATGAAAACGTTAAAAATATAAAAGGACATCTATGCAGAAAGGTCATCTGCTACAATTTGATTGCCGAAGCTGTAGCAAACCCATTAAATTTTCTCTCTTCGAAATTGAGGAAAATAATACGACGATTTCATGTCCAAATTGTCAAAAAAAATATGCGCTTAACGATAAAATTTTGCGCCGTCAACTAGCAAAATTTCAAGCGCTTTGCTGGCAAATTGCTGAATCGGAAGAAATCCTTGGGGACACAGCTGTTGCTGTAAATGTCGGGGATCGTGAAGTAAAAATCCCTTATAAACTTCTTTTAACTCGTCTGACATCACATTTAAATCTTAAAGTCGGAAACGAACAGCTTTCAATTATTTTCCGCATGGAACCTTTACGAGATTTGCCAACGCCATTATTAAGTTGAATTAACGAGGAGACCACAATGAGCCAACCAAAGAGCCAGCTAGACCAGCTTAAAGCGATGACAACAGTTGTAGTCGACACTGGAGATATTGATGCAATTAAGCAATACACCCCTACAGATGCAACTACAAATCCATCCTTGATCCTTGCCGCCGTGCAAAAACCTGCCTATCGGCACATGCTTGATGACGCAATTGCTTTTGGTAGAAAGAAAGGGGCCTCAGAGGAAGAAAAGCGCAGTTGGACAATGGACAAGCTTTTTGTTAATTTTGGTAAAGCGATCTTAGATTTAATTCCAGGGCGCGTGTCAACTGAAGTTAATGCAGGCCTTTCCTTTGATGCAGAGGGAAGTATTATTAAAGCTAAGAGGCTTATCGAACTTTATGATGCTGAAGGAATTTCGCACGATCGTGTTTTAATTAAGTTGGCCTCAACTTGGGAAGGAGCTTTAGCTGCCAAAGAGCTGGAAAAAGAGGGGATTCATTGTAATATGACTCTGCTTTTTAGCTTGCCGCAAGCCATTATTTGTGCTGAAGCTAATGCTACCTTAATCTCTCCTTTTGTAGGACGTATTCTGGATTGGTATAAAAAAGATAAAGGTGTAGAGGGTTATGCTCCGGCGGAAGATCCTGGAGTGATTTCTGTGACTGATATTTATCATTACTTTAAAAAATTTGGTCACGCCACTCAAATCATGGGCGCTAGTTTTAGAAATGTTGAAGAGATTTTAGAGTTAGCCGGCTGTGATCTCTTGACGATTGCCCCTCCGCTGCTCCAACAGTTGTATTCTTCTACAGCTGAAGTTCCAAGAAAATTGAATCCCGAGGACGCTAAGAACCATCCAATAGAAAGAATCGACATGGATGAAAAGACATTTAGATTCCAACTAAATGAAAATGCGATGGCCACAGAAAAGCTTTCTGAGGGTATCCGTAAATTTTATGAAGATGCAGGTAAGCTTGAAAAGTATCTCGGTATATAGATCTTTGCACTGTGAAGGCCTGCATTTCTGGTGGCGAGGCCTTAGTGTCTCGCTAGCGTTATTTTTAAATCTAAGGCTAGTACTTAATGTGCCAGTTACTTGCGGGCGAAAGCTTCCACAGATCGAGTCTAAAAGTTCCCCAATGTGTACATATGGGATCGCTTTTAAAGCTTCAACTTTGTGGCTTTTGCATCTTCGAACTTTGCATTATCGGCACACAACATTTTAAAGATTTCAATTAGATAAAGCAGTTGCAGTCATTACAAAGTCAGGGTTTAGGCGTTAGCTGATTTTTCTCTCCCTGGATCGTGTAATTATTTTAAATTGTTATAGGGGGCTTTCTTCCAACTTCGGACGCTTTTTGCCAAACCGAGGGCTAACAACGCGAGACAAGTCTTCGCACTCTATGGCTATCGCTAAAGAGGAATTTTAAAGACAAAATAACTGATCTAAAGTATAAACTTGATAAGGCATCTTATCAAAGAAATAATTGGATTGACATTTACCTCTTAATCATTTAATCTCATTTTTTTATATTAACAAGGTGTTTACCACATGTCTTCAATTGTTCCTTACTCGCGTCAAGCCTTACTGTATATTCTTTCTTCAGATTTCTTAAATCCTTGTCCATATGAACTACGTTATGTTAAAGATGAAGGGTCAATTAAGAAGACATTGGAGGCTGCATTTCCTCTACTAAATACGACAGGGGATGACTTTATTTCGGGTAGAATCGAAAGGCCTGTCCGACCTTTGTATGACATAATATTAAGAAGAATAGCTTTGACTATATCTGCCCTCGCTATTCAAATATTTTTGCCTCCTATTTGGGCATGGTTCAAAATTAACTAAAAATGGGTAACACAAAGCGATCAGGATCTTGCCCACTTTTAGGTCGGTTTATTTTAAAAATGAATTAATAAGATTTTTATGCAGCTTTCTTGAACATCTTAAAGC
>JACCRY010000227.1 GCA_013813265.1 Parachlamydiaceae bacterium | reverse complement strand
GATGAAGTTTATCAACTAGTGAATGCTTAAAGTACGAAGATTGTCGGTGAGCCGTCAACTGGAAATCAGTGTAACCGGTTCGATGAGGGAGGCGGATTAATCTCCGCCTCTACTCTAACGCCTTTTGTTTGCTTCTCTGTGGTAAAAAAATTATTTAGTATATTCCTATTTGGCTTCATTTAATATTTTCTACTAGAAGATTTCCCAATATGAACATCTGGGATCCCTTTTTCTCCTTCAACCTCGGGACGCGATGACGTACTAGGGAGTGTCCCTAAACCTCAAGTCAAAGGACCCAAGAGACATGAGGGACCTAAAGACGAACAAATTTGTCTAACTTGAAGGACTATAGTGGCCCCCACTTTTTAGACAGAGCGTTTTGTCCTTTTTCAATATGATTAATGAACTTATTGAAAAAGGAATTTTTATGGCTAAGCCACCTCAAAAGCGATCAGCAGAATTCAAGTTAAAATTGGCACTTGAAGCTTTAAAGGGTGACCAAACTATCACTCAGATAGCTTCTGAGCATGGAATGCATCCAAAACAAATAAGAAGATGGCGCGATCAGCTTCTTATTGAAGGTGAGGAAATTTTCCTTCACAAGACAACACAAAAGTGCGCTGATCCCGATAAAGAAAAACTTCTACACATAATTGACCAATTAAGTCTGGAGCTTGAGTTTCTAAAAAAAAAGTTAAGGAGGAACACCTAGATAAACGCAAAGCTATGATCGATATAACTTACAAAGAGTTATCTATCTCTCGTCAGTGCGATTTGCTTGAGGTTCCTCGTTCTAGCTTTTATTACAAGTCCATTAACGAAACAGAATATAACCTTTTTCTGATGGATGAAATCGATAAGCAGTACTTAGAAACGCCCTTTTATGGTAGCCGGCTTATGACAGCGCATTTGATTAGAAATGGGAATGTTGTTAATAGAAAGAGGATCAATCGCTTGATGAAAATCATGGGACTTGAACCGATGTATCCTAAACCCAAAAGAAGGGCTTGGGAGGAAAAATATGGGAAATTCCCTTATCTATTGAAAGACATAGCTATTCAGTCTCGAAATCATGTATGGGGCACCGATATTACATACATTCCAGTGAATAATGGGTATTTGTATTTAGTTGCTTTTATAGATCTATATTCAAGATTTGTTTTAAGTTGGCAACTCTCAAATTCTCTAGAAAACACATTTTGTATCGAAGCTTTAGAAAAAGCACTGAAATGTGGAATGCCTCTAATATTGAATTCTGATCAAGGAGTGCAATACACATCGCGAGATTACGTCACCCTTTTACAAGCTAAAGAAATAAAAATAAGCATGTCTGGAAAGGGAAGATGTTGGGATAACATTTTTGTAGAAAGATTTTGGCTAAGCCTAAAATACGAAGAAGTTTATTTAAAACAATATGATAGCTCAGAAGATGCTTTTGAAGGAATTTCAAATTACATCGATCTTTATAACAATCGAAGGCCTCATTCGGCATTGAATTATCGTACGCCATACGATGTCCATCATCAAATGAAAAAGGAGGGTTAGCCCCCCCCCGCGCGCGTACACATGTATGTGATGTGATGTTTGTTTTTTTTCTTTTTGAAAGAGAACGAAATGCATCGCAAATTTGGAGAATTGTTTCGGTAGTCTATTCTGAAAGGACAATATGCTTTTCCTAAAGGTTTATTAGGCAAAGCATATTGTTGGTGAAGACCCATCTATTCACGGATAAAAATGTCCTTATGTCAAAAAAAGGATAAAGCAAGTATACTAGTGCTAGAAATAAGAATATTTATTTCTAGAGATGAAAAAGGACAAAACCACGTATCATTTCTGTCTAACTCTAAGGGACCACAATAGACCACGATAAACCAATAGTCCTTTAAGTCTCTTAGGTCCCTTGACTGCAGGTTAGGGAAACTTCTTAGTGCCATGCCGCTCAGCCTTCTTTGTCAAGAACGATTTGAGTCGCCTTAAAGAGAAAAAAATCATATGGTGAGAAATAGGCACTACATATAAGGAGAATTATGAAATTACTTTTTTTAAGTTTATCTTTTATCATTTTAACGACCAGCGCAACAAGTTCCTCTCTATTGAGAGAGCCACAACAGCTATCTAATGATGTCAAGCTCCAGTATCAAAAAAAAGAGAGCAAGGGTGATGACGCTGAATATGAAGTTATTCTTACAGATCCACATTTGACCTTCACAAAGTTTTCTCGATCGGAGGAACCAAAAATATTAGCTGAAATTGATCACAGGGGAGTTTGGAAGGTTGCAGTAGATTCTAAAAACAACAGTGCTCACACATTATCCGAAGGGACAACTCATTTTATAATTTATGACAACGAGGACAATAAGAAACCTTTAGATATATTATTCAGCGGCAAAGTTACCAAATCGTTGATCGGTAATTTTGTAAAAATAAAAGAAGAAATCTCAAAGATGAGGGCTGGAAATTTCTCATCTCAAGAAGTACTTACAATCTTAGAAAATATCAAAGAAGCTAATGTTGAAGGGAAAAATATCAAAATAGTCGTTGCATCAAATCCGGAAAACTTTTTTCTGCTTGATAGTGGCCATGTTAATTACCGCCACACATCCGGAAATACACCAGAAGAATTTACTTTTAAGTTTAATGTTTTTGGGGATTCCCAAAACCAAATGTTTCTCTCAACAGATTCACGATCAAGTTTTTTCTCGGGCAAATTAGCTGTGGCAGAATGGAGAAAATTATGGGCTTTTGGTCGATTTCCCAATTGGAACGATGTCCCTGAAGGTAAATTAAATTGGGATGTTCACTCCAAATCCGAGATCGATGTTTCTGAGGCTAAATTCCTGTTTACAAGCACAAAAGGAACGCACCCTTCCCTGCAAATTGAACTGCATGAAAAAGTAGAACTTGTTTCGGATTGGATAAATCGATTCCTAGCTGGAGTCAAAAAAAACCCACCTAAAGAGTCAGAAGATCCTAATGTACAAGGCATTTACAAGTGGCTAATTTCATCGAAAACCCTCCCTTTATATTCTCTTATACCTCTCCAATCATTTTTAGATTTAAGCGGTTCTTTGGCATACTCTCCGGGCACTTCTCTAATTGTTCAAAAGGCGGATGCTGCTCTTTCTTTGTTAGAAAAAACAGATTCAGGTCTGAAATTTTACTTCAAAAGTGAAAGCATTGAGAAGGGAAATATACAAATTATTATTGCCGGAGGACGTCCTACATTTGATCGCATCATCACCTTTTACAATGCATTGGAAGAAAGCCTCCTCCCTTTTATGCCCCGAGGTATAGGCATAGGATTTATTACGTCTGAAATGAAAGAAGAGCTTTTCAACCTTCTTCTTTCTTATTCTAATAATCCGAAATTTGGAGATAATGAGCTAGTATTGGATGTAAGATATGATGGCTTAAATATAAAGGTCGGGAATAAAGGCATTCATCAATTCATTATCGATCTTTATATGCTGAAGGCAAAATATTCGCCAGAATATCAACTTAAAAACTTTTGAATAAGGTAGGCATTAAAAAGCCTTTAACGTGCTTCAAGAATAGCTTGGGCACGTTAAAAATATTAATCGACATATGTGTTTCCACTTTTATTGGCCTTTCGAGACGAAAGAATGTGCGTATATACTATTTGACGAAAATTATTTTTTATGCACAGTTGGGTCATGTATGATCAAAAATCCCAAAGAGGAGCTAAATTCATGTTTAAATCAACAAAAAGCAAGCCAGCAACACCAGCTGCTCAATCTAAAAGATCTGTTACTGCAAAACCTGCCTCATCAAGAGCATCAAGAACAGGTGTAAAAGCTTCTCCGCTTACAAGTGTTTCTAAGGCAGCCAAAACGCTATCAAAGCCTACGACTATAAGAGCAAGTAAAACTATTACAAAACGCTCTTCCCCGATAAGAGCTTCACGAGCTCCTATACAGCGTTCTTCTTCTCCGAGTGCCCCGTCTAAAAATTTGCGTACGCTTCATCCACTTGGAAATTTATACGAAGTTTTTTTAAGCGAACTACACGATCTTTTGAGTGCTGAAAATCAAATTATTGATCATCTTCCGAAATTAGCGGCAATGGCTACAAACCAAAACTTGAAAACCGCGCTCCTTCATCATTTACAAGAAACAAAATCGCAAGTTACACGCATAAAGAAGATGTTTAAGCTTTTACATGAGACTCCAACGAGCCATATGTGCATTGGTATGCAAGGGATCTTAAAAGAGGGAACAGAGCTTCTTTCAAAAGCAGTTAAGGGTCCTACAAAAGATGCTTGCATCATTGCAGCTGCTCAGAAAGTAGAACATTATGAAATTTGTGGATATGGAACAGCTCGTGCTCATGCTATTCAATTAGATCTGCCAGAAGTGGCTCATCTTATGAAGGAGACTTTCGAAGAAGAAGTTGGTGCAGATAAGTCTTTAAGTAAGCTTGCCGAAGGATCTTTTTTTACAACTGGAATTAATAAACAGGCAGTTGAAGTAGAAGAAATGGCGACTTCAAAAAGATAAATGTTTAGAACAAAATGTGATGGTTATAGGACGCATCACATTTTAACAAAATTTGACTTAAATTTTAACTGGAGATTTTTATGGATAAGCTACTCTTTAAAGCAAGTTTACTTGCCGTTTCTATTAGCGTTGCTTCTATGCAAGGTGCAACGAGCACTAGCTCTAATACTACGACTAGTTCAACAACAAATACAGCGTCGCTAGATTCACATCTAGCTAAAAAAATTCATGATACTATTAGTGAAGGTTGGTTTTCCGGAGGATACGAGAATGTTCAAGCTACTGTGGAAAATGGTATCGTGACATTAACTGGAACTGTAAATTCGCAAAGTGAAAAAGATGATGTTGAAAAAGAGATTCGTAATTTGGATGGGGTTAAACGTCTGGATAGCCGTTTACAAATAGTAGAATCTAAAAAATCAACTGGTATAAATGGTACTACACGTACAGGTTCGACTTATACAGATAAATCGGATAAAGAAAGAACTGATAAGTTTTCAGATACACACAGTAGCCCTGCAGATGAGCAATTGAACAAAAAAATTCGCGATCAGATCAGCAAAGGTTGGATTTGGGATAGCTATAAAAACGTTATTTTGCATACATCCAATGGTATTGTAATCTTATCAGGAAAGGTAAGCAGTTTGGATGATCAGCTAAAATTAGTGAACGAAATTCAGAAAATTGAAGGCGTAAAAGCTGTGACAAATAACATGGCTGTTGAAAAAAGCTCTTGGTAGAGTGCAAGATGCAAATACACCGTAAATACTTACGGTGTATTTTCGGTAACTTGATCACTAATTAATTTTTCTGAATATAACTTTGTGGCTAAATCTTTTAAGGAAAAGTTGTTTTCTGAAACTGAGATTGCATTGTCAAATTGCATCAAGGTGTTTTCATAGGATTCAACGTGTGGTAATGATAGAATCGGGTATTTTAGAGATTTTTCTTCCAAGGCATCGAAAATTGTTTTAATTGTTAGTTCACTTGGATTTTTGGCCGGTAGGAAACCTCCATGCTGGTCTTTCGCCAAAATATTAGCTTCAAAAAGTTCCATAGCGATGAAATTTACAACTCGCTGAGAAGCACCTATCTCTTGGGTTATTTCGTGGATTGTAACCGGTCTTTTACCCTGCAAAAATAAATAACTGCAGAAAGTGGTGATGGCTAGTCCAATATGTTTTTTGGACGCCATGCGATAAGTGCCCTCATTTCCAGCGAAAGAGACATCAAAATGGTAAGCCATTTCAGCTCCCAATAAAACAACTTGCCAACTTAAATTAACCCAGATTAAAAAGAGCGGCAAAGCTGCAAAGCTCCCATAAATAGAGCTGTAAGCAGCTACGCCTATTTGAAAATGAATATAGATCCAGTTGATGATTTGGTAGAGAGTTCCCGCAATGATTCCACCAAATATGGCTGTACGCCAAGGAATTGTAGTATTTGGCAAAACTATGTATAGGAACGTAAAAAGGATCCAATTCAATAGAAAAGGTGTAAATCGAAGAAATAAAAGTAGATAAGGACTGACGGCTTTAATTAACACGTTTTGCTGCGATATGTCTGATACTAATGTGATTGCGTAAATCGAAAAACTGCTCGATAAAACAAAAAAGATAGGGCAAAAAATGATGATAGCAATATAATCACTCAATTGACGCCCATACGAACGCTGAGTTTTTATCTCCCAAATTTCATTTAGGGCAAGTTCGATATTGCTGAGCAATTGTAGGGACGTCCAAAAGAGAAATAACAATCCTGCAGAAGCGATAACTCCACCATGAGCATGATACAGTGCATTATAGGAAAACGTAATGAGTTGGTTTGCAATCTCCCCTTGTTCGATTTGGGATTCAATCACAGATTGCAAATAATTTTCAAAACCGAAACCTTTAGCGATTCCAAATGCTACCGCCAAAATAGGAACAATTGATAAAAGTGTATAGAATGTTAGTGAAGATGCTTTAGAAAAGCAATCGTCTTTGATAAACCCCTGAAAAGAGGCTATTAGGTTGCTTTTCGACTGGCAAAAGAATTGCCACAACCGATTTAATACCGATTCTGTATTATTCATTGACAGCAACTTCTTTTGTTTCTTTAGATTCCCGAAATTCAATTATATCCCCGGTAATACTCTTCAGGACAGCATATAAAGGCGTGATGACAAATAATCCGATTATTCCACCTAAGCTAAAGCCTAAAACTAAAAGCAGAATCATGGTAATGGGATGAATATTTAAACTGTACCCGACTACACGAGGTGAAATTAAATTCATATCTAAAAGATGGACTATTATAACGACTGCAAGTACCTTAAAAGCCATTAAAGGGTTGTCAGAAAAACCGATTAAAAGCGCGGGAATCGTTGATATAATTGTTCCACAAAACGGGATTAAATTAAAAAAGAAAGTCAGAAGGCCAATCACAAAAGCATAGTTTAGGCCTATTAAAGAATAACCAGCAAATATCAAACCAGAGACGACGCAAGAAACTAAGATTTGGCCATTAATATATAGGCCAAGGGTGTCATCGATATTATTGAAAATTTTTCTAACGACTTTTTTTTTGTGCCCAGGAATATGGTCAATCACATCTGAAAACATCCCGTAATCTTCTTTTAGAAGATAGAATAGAAGAAAGGGGGTAACAATAAAGTAAGAGGCAATATTTGCGAGTGAAGATATTGTTACAGAAATGTTTTTTACTATATACATCATGGCCTCACGTATATAGAAAATCATATTTTCCTTAAGCTCCGTTTCGTCCAACGAGGTAAAGTTAAAAGCATTTAAAATATCCATTGTTTTGCTTTCAACATCTGCAATTTTTTCTTTAGGGGTCTCGGTAAATTCAGTTATTTGTTGGCTAAGAAATGGCCAAATAAACATAAAGATTAAAGCAATAGCGATACTTAAAATTATGAAGATAAGCATAATAGATACAATACGAGGGACTTTTCTTTCCTCAAGGAATTGCCTTAAAGGTCGTGCCGCGTAGTAGATTACTTGAGCAATAATGACTGAAAAGATCAAATTTGAGATTAAACCAAAAAAACTGGTAAAGAATGGTAGTATTTTTAACATAGTAAAAATGCATAATAAAATGACTAGGGTTGTTATTGAAGCTTTAAATAATTTTTTGTTATACCACACGCTGAAAACCTCTGTAATTTAAAAAGAAATAAGATGTAAATAACCCGTCGCAAAGATTCCGGATTTAAAGTGGGTTTAAATGTAAAAATTGCCTAGGAGGGATATCCTAGGCAATTTTTTCAAAGCTTTTTCGTTGGAAAAAGGAAATTTGAAACAAGTCCAGCTTAACTTTACTCAGATACCTTTTTTTTTGCCCTAGCTTTTTTTGCCAAATCGTCAGATTTGGAAGTTTTGGACTTAGCAGGGTGAGTATTAGCAGTTCTGTTCTCTTCTGAATCGTGCCCGCGAGCCATATGCGACGAAGTACGATTTGAAGATCTCCGCTTAGGAGATGTCTGACCTTGTGAAAGACCATTCAATAATTTAGTGCGAAGATTTTTTCCCGTCATCGGGGTAAAAATGAGAGCAGCTGCAGCGCCAAGTGCAGTGCCCACAAGGGCTCCTAAGATAAATTTTTCTTCTGTATTCATTGTTTATCTCCCTCCTTGCACTTTGTGGTACAGTTGCAATCCTATAGTTGCCCAATCGAAAATTTTTCCAAGAGAATTACCCTTAGAACCTTTTTTGTTTTGAACATGGGAAAGCTTATCCACAATATTTACTAAAATATCCTTCCAATCCCCGAGTTTATCTTCAAAATGCTGTTCTTTATCATAAACATCTTCAACAACCGATTTCGCTTTATCACGCATGTGATCAAACTCATCCCCAAAATACTCACGCAACTTTTCACCTGACTTTGGAGCGAGTAATAGCCCCGCTAAGGCGCCAAGAATAGCTCCAGCAGCACCGCCTGCTAAGTAGGCGTGGCTGTTGTCCTCGAGCTCTTCATGCTCAATCCCTTGTAAGGCGTCCATAAAACTGTGAGCACGGTCTGAAATTTCCCCTGCATATCTTTTTGATTCTTTGTTAATAGTATCACATCCATCAGCAATATCCTGACGTAGGGCTTTTCCAGATTTTGGTGCTAGGAAAATTGCTAAAACTCCTGCAACACAGCCTCCTATAAGAGCACCTTTAAGAAAATCATTCTGATCCATACTACCTCCTAAAATATTTTGAACCTAATTTTAACGCAGCTAAAATGATGTCGGACATGTCTTCAGAATAATCATTTTTAATCCTGTGAAGTTCACGGGATTTAATTTCATATTCACGCATGTTCTTGATTTTTTCTTCACTCATATCTCCCAAAGTCGCAATAGTGTTGAAAGTTGATTCCATGAGTCTCAACTTATGCGTCAATTCGGAAGTTATTTGATGAATATCCTTTAAGGATGTTTGTAGAGTAAGCAGTGTACGGATTATGTAGAAGGCTAAGATAGCAAATATTAGGACTGCTATGATGGCGCTAATTTCAAAAATCATATGACCTCACGGTTGAAGAGGTTGCAAACTCGAAAAGATAGCAATCTGCTACCTGTTCAGTTCAAAGATCCTATTTTTTAGGATCCAATCTTACAACATATTTGTCAACTTAAAATGCTCTCAGTAAAAACCTTCCTCATTTTGAAATATGTTGTATTACACTGTAAGAATGGCACATATCTTGCACTTAAAAAATATATTTATCTTTTTATTTTTGTAGTTAATTTTGACGTGCTAACTTTTTTGTTAACATTTGCTCATTTTTTAAATTAAAAAACATTAATAAATGTTATTATTGAATTAGATAATGATTTCTTTTTGGAGATAGTTATGGCAGTTAACGCAAATAAATTTAAAAACACTGAATTAGAAGATCCTATTAGTCGTTATCGTATCACTTATAGTGAGAGTAGTAAAAGGCATCTTTCAAAGGAAGGTGTAACAAGCGAGGCTGATATTCGTAATCGTATTCGCAGTATAGTACAACTAGGAAAAATCCAACCTTCAGAAATTAGTCACGTAGATGTTCTTGAGATCAAGGGTACGGGAGAATTAGTCTATGAGGTTGAAGTGAATGGCATTGGTGCCCGATTATTGAACGGAAAAGGAAAGGAAGTCCTCCTCTCGACCCTAGACACAATTATTAGCGAAGCCCCTACTAAGGGAACAGGTGGCATTCTTAGTGATTTCTTTAAGCCGTTAGCAGCAATAATCTCCAAAATTTCTCGGCTTTTTTCATGGACGCAGAAAACTGAAAGTAAAATGTTTGTCGATTTTCAGGTTTTGGCGGATGTTGTCGGTGCGTATCCCTATAAAGGTACAGTGAATATGTCGAAGTCTTTAGAAGTGCTTATTACACACTTGGAAAAACATCCTTTACCCGATAGAAAAATGATTCAGCTAATTGCTGAGCTTAAGGAGGCTCAGAGCGTCAGCCAAATAATGGACGACTTCAGAAGTCATGAAATGAGTGATGACAGATTGCAAGAGTTAGGGAGCTTTATTAAAGAGATACAGGCAAAAATTGCTATGTTGAGCAACGGGGAGCAAATGATGCTTCCTGCGGGTTACTATGATGAACTTGGAAAATTTCACGATGTTCTTGTTGAAGTGACAGGAAGTGGAGAGGGAAAGCTTTCTCTTCGCTATGTGAGTGTTGATGATGATGTGACGGAATACTTTGATCGGATCGATAAAGATCAAAAGGGCGTTTTGCATTCAACTAGTCAAGTCGTGGATAACGTTAGTGCAAAAGAATTGTCCCATCGGATTCCATTTCTTTTTGAATTGCAGCTACCGGAAGCGATTAAAAGTGAGCTGACCCATAAAGATATATTGCCAAGAGGGGTTGGATGGATTTTGGAAAAAACCATTGGTTTGGAAGTCCTGAAAGAAGCCACTGATGAAATAGTAAAACAAGGATTAATCCCCAGGCCTGGAAAAAAAGAGCTGTTTGCAATTTTTAATACTCCAGATAGTAATCCGGGACAAGTTTCGTACGATAAAGGTGCTCACTTTCAAAAGGATGTTACGAAAGCACGTACATTAGATGCTTTTTTTAGAATCAAGCGCCCAAAAGACTATCAAATGTTAAAAATGGCCAATGACATCAATCTCCTCTTTAAGGCATGCGAGGGAACAAAGGATTGGTTGAGTGATCCTGATTACGGTCCAGAGTTTAGAAAATTGGTGCTTGTCACAACAAGACGATTGCATGAAGAGATCGACGCATTAAAAGTTGAAATAAAGAAAGATTCGCCTCAAGTGCATGATTTGGATGATTTGTATGACCGAGTAAGTAAAATTCGTAAATCTGTAGAAGAGTTTATTATTGAAGAACAGCAAGCAGCGATTCCAGAAAAACTTTCAATCAGTTTTGCAACAAAGATTTCTCTTCCAAAAATATTCGAACCTCCAGCCAAACAGGGGCAAGTCCAAGTGTCAACTGCGGCACTTGCAGGTGAAAGTGCCGTAGTAAATTTGTCAACGTTAAATAGAAATGACCCTGCGAGTGTTTCAGAGACCCTCAAGCAGTGGTGTATGAGTTGTAAAGTGGTTGCTGATGCGGGAGATACAATTCGTTTAGAGCAAACTGCAGTGATGGCGATTAACCGAATTCCAGGTCCTAATGATGAATTTTGGGATTCTTTAAGTACTGATCAAGCTAAAGAATGCAGCAGTCAATTTCTTGAATTGGGCCAGTATTTAGCACAAGCTAGAATGCAAAATCATTATATCCAAGTAGATCTACCCCCTCATCTAGATACATTACTTGCTTCTGCCGTTTTAACCGCTATGTCTTGCAAAATGAGCCAGATCATTTTTGAAGCAGAAGGTACGCCGCCAATTTATTTTTACGATTATAGTTTAGAAGTAATGTGTAAACGTAGCGAATTTATGCAGATGCTTTCATTTGCTGGTCAAGAACGTGCTCAAGAATGCATCACTTATTTTCGCAGCCTTGAGAAGCATCAGGTAGATGTTGCAATCATCGCTCCAAAATTTATAAATTACCCACAACCTTTCAAAGATTATTGCGTGGACTATTTAGCCAAAAATCCAAATATACTCATTAGTCCGTTTGTAAAAGAAGAAGCAGAGGAGCGGAATACAAATCCCAAAGATCTCGCCCTTTATTTGGACTTGGGGGATAAACAACTCCTTCCAAATTGGATTACCAATATGCGTCAGCAGGAATTGCTGAGCGTACTTGTACAAAAAGATGTTCAATCGCTGTCTCCGCGATCTTTGATTGCTGGACTACAAAGTAAGGAAGTTATTTCTAATATTTGCCGGGATAAAGTTTATGATAAGCAAGGAACACTTAAGTTCCGTTTTGATCATAAAACCGACATATCGCTGCCAGGGATTAACTCTGGTATCGGAATAGCTGTCGAGCCGTATGAAATGAATGTTGATGAAGGATCTCTAAACTCTTATTCATATGAATTGGATCTAACTGATTTGAACGCATCAAAAATTTTAAAGCATGAAGTAGATGCAGATTTACAATATCTATCTACAGGTAAAAGCGTATCTTCTGAATTGAAAACAAAAGTCTTTGAAATGAACCATTTTGAATCTGTAAAGCAAGGACCAGTCTTTCAGGAGCAACAGTTATGCGATTTAACTAAAGGCGTAGATGGCTTACGTGCAGATGAATTAAGGGCGCTTCAATTGATTCAATCGCAGGACTTTGGAATTTTGTCCGAAGTAGATGAGGATGTCAAAGACGTAACAAACGGTATTGGAACTAAAATACTTATCAAAAGAGATACTCCTTATAAGGAACAAGTAAAAATTCGAAGCGAAAAGGTAGAACTGAATAAAAAGAAACACACCAATTATTATATTACAGTTTTAAAAGAATCCTTTGAAAATGCGCTCTTTAAATGTTTCTTGCCTCATCCACGCCTTTTCGGAAGACCTGACACTCAGCGAGTTTTTGAAGCATTTGTTTGCCGTCAAGATCTTCTAAAAGATTGGCTTGCCAGTAAGAGCGATGAAGAGGTTATGGCAGTGGCTAAAAGGATTGTGGAGGCTTACAGCAAAGTTGAGCTCAGTAACCCACTTGCTGCAACTTATCTTTGTCGCTTTATCTTTTACTTCGAACAAGCAGCCGCAGCTTCAGGCAAGGGCGACGCGATTAGAGAAGCTCGTCTGCCTCAAGTTCACATAGCGGATGGTTTTGCCAGTGCGAATAAAGGGAAAGGGGCTGACTTGCAATCTGCTTTAGCGGGAAATGCGCTTGCTATTTACTGTGACCGATATCTCCTGGATCAAAGTAAATTGAGAGAATTAAAATCTGAAGCACTTGGATCAATGCTCTCTCTTTACTTTCAATACAAAATGGATAATCCTCAAGATGTCATGTTAGCGGCAAGAATAGATCAACTGCTATCTGCTATTCAACCTATCCTTAAAGAAAGATTAGAAAATGAATCCACCAAACTTTTAAAAGAAACTCTTGAATCTTCTCTGGAAATCACAGGAGATATTGAATGGAATTCGGAGACATTTCCAATTATTACGGGAGTAGTAGAAAATGTTTTTGTTGAGCTTGATCTAACCCGTGGATTAGCCATGAAAAATGGAGTTGCGCGAGGATTTCCAACTACAGATGTCATGAAAGATGAAAAAGTTCAAAATTTTTACCCAAAAGGTCTTAAACTTTGCGGTATTCGAAAAATTACAAACGCAAAAGAGAAAGTTGAAATTGTAACCTACCTGCCGCCTACTGAATCCAATCGACGCATCGTCGTTTCTAATCACATGAAAGATGATAAAATGGATACTGAAATTGTGATCCTACAAAAAATTAAAAGTGGGTCTAGAGAGTTTTGGGGGCAATACCATCAATTTCAATCCCAGAAAAACATGAGTACTGTGGCAAAGCCCGATCTTCCAAATGCTGTACGTGCTGCTATTGGCAACAAAGACTGCTTTATAGATACGAGCAATCCACAACAAGTTTATGTTTTAGATGCTAAAGGTGTTGTTGTTGCAAGGATGAAGCTTACAAGCGATGGAAAAATAGAAGAGTACCGGCGCACTGATGGAAAAGTTGTGTTGAATCCCAATAAAGAAGAAAGAAGCTTTTTAAAAGCTTTTGAAGGAATTGAAGCCGGCCAAAATATCTTAATTTTTGGAGTAAAGGGGCAGCCTAATGAAGTGATGATGCCGCGTTTGAAAGAAAGTGATGGAAGGCCCATGACTTTTCTTCTACAGAAAGATGGACGCTGGAAGTGTGGAGAGACCTATTTAGAAAGGCCATCCAACGAGTCCAATATCGAAGCTTCAAAATTCAATCAAATCACAGGTCGCACTCTTGAATCCTTACCGAGTACTTTTCAAGATTTTATTGTGACAGAAAAAAATGGACAACGCAGGCTTCGAGTGGCAATGCAACCTTATCTTCCCATCGGAGGAGAGAAAGGGGTGATTTCTCACAGCTGGATGCGCTCCGGTCGGGTGGACCGTTCGATCTATTCCCTTGTTGACCAAAAAGTGATGGATTTTACCCTGCTCGAGGGAGGAATTTCCTCTAAAACAAAAGAGGGCTATTTTTATCTGGCCTATCTTTGCTATGTCCATAGGGAATATGGTCAGGCAGCGGAATTTCTCAATCAAGCTGCTCAAGCTAGTACTTCAGGTGAAAACTATCAAAAAATTGCTGGTTGGCTGATGGATTGGAAAGATGGAACGCCTGATGGAAATGCTTTTAAAATTAGACTCTTAGAGCAAATGTTAGTGGGGTCTGAACAAAGCCCTGAACAAAATGATGAAGAGTTGATTAACCAGCATTTATGGGGAAAAGAACTAGAAAAAGCCTATACAAAATATGCGGTTGATCAAAGTAAAGGAGTACCTTTAGAGATTGAATTGCTTGATTCAGAAGTTGTCACTATCGAGCAGAGGATTAGCAAAAATGTAGACAGGCTCCTTGAGCAATTCGTTAATAAGCAAGAGAGAAAACAAGTCGCTCATAAAGCCAACATGGCAACAGCTGATTTTCCTCTCATGCTTAAGCCTCCCTTACCTGAAAAAGGGGTGGGTTCATTTGCAAGCATGCTATGGGCACATATGCGGACTCCTCAACAGAACAAACTAGCCGAAACAGAGGCATACTACGGTATAAACCCCCATCAGCGCCTGCTGAAAGATTTTGGTGCACTTGCAGATAAAATTCTTGATATGGATCCCGAAAGTGAAGAATTCAAAAGAATGAAATTTGAATTGGATGTGGCGCAGCCAAATGATAAAACAGGATATGCATTAGCTGCTAAACATTATCTTCAAAAACTGTGTCGTTATAGAGAGGATAATCCAAAATTGGATCGAAGTACGATCCTCAGTGCAAATTGGATTGGAAATCCTTTAGGAAGAAGCTCAATTGTCGCTCTACGAATGAAGGAGATGACAAAAAAGGAAGATCTACCAGAAAATTTCACCAAAATAAAAGAGTTTCTAAGTTTTTTAGACAAGTATCAACCAGCAAATAAGGGAGTGCAAGGATTTAAGTTGCCAGAAAGTAGTGCGAAATCAGCCATAGACCAGAAAAAACTTCTTGAGGCCGCCAAACAAACACGAACAGTCGCGTTAGTAAATCGTTTAGAGAGGGCAAGAGAAGTTTTAAAAACGGATTATGCAATAAGAAAGATTGAGATTGTTAAAACCAATGACCAATCCAACTCAATTGTAATAGAAACTTCGAATATTTTGCCTGAAAGCATTTCGACATTGGTCGATCAATTTACAGCAGGGGAACCTTCAGATGAAATAAAAAGCCTTCAAGAAAGGTTGAAAAATTTTGTCGATGAGAATACTCATGCTAAACTTCTCGTTGGGCTCAGTGGGGGGCGTCTTCCAATTCAAAAGATCATGAGTCTGTATGTTTCAGGCCAACTGGATAATTTTCTTGAGGTAGAAAAAATATCTAATAAAAACCAGATTGAGATTAAAAAACTTGTGCAAGAGTACTTGAAAAAGTCAGATGATGAGATTAATGAATTTTTCAATTTACCCTTGGACAATGAAGCATGCGTCATAAAAGGAAATGAAGAGCTAAAGCAAGATGTGATATTTGCTAGAAATGAGCGGCTAAAAGAGGAGAACTATTCACTAACAGATGCTCACTTGACTCGGGTTGAAAAAGAACTCGTCGCCCAGCTTGCAATTGAACGAAGTGAACTAAAAAAGCTCCAGCGCTCTTTGGACATTGCTGTTAATGGAGACCCTCAAACAAAAGCTGAAAAACTTCAAGCTGAACTCCGTGTAGGACGACTTCCTACACAACGTATCATTGGCCTGTTTGCTTCAGGTCAACTAGATGAATTTTTAGATCAGAAGAAAATTCCAGATGTAAATCAGGGAGAGATTTTAAAACTGGTCCAACAATACATGACTAAATACGTGGTGGTTAGTCACCTTGAGTACACTCAGGTTTTGGCAGAAGAGTGCCGAAGCAATCTAACGAACGAAAAGGTGCCGGAGCCATTGGCCACGACGCTTCATGGTGCTCTTGCAGCAAAAAGACAATATAATGTCGAAACCGATCCACTTGCTAAAGAGTTTATGTTAATTGAGTTTGGAAATGGATTTTTCTTAAGAGCGGATCAGCTGGCAACAACCAAGGAGATGATAGCCGATCCTTCAGCTGTAAAGCAGTCTATTATGGGCTCAGGAAAATCAAAAGTAATCTTACCTGTCCTTTGTCAAGCAAAGGCTACAGGCAGCAACTTGATCATGGCTGTCGTTCCGGATTGGCTTTATGAAACTAATCTTAAAGATATGGAGTCTTTCTCTGTGACTTTCTATGGAAAGAAACCGTTAGCTTTTCCATTTAAAGACCAACCTAAATTCCTCGAACTCTCTGCTTTACAAAAACTTTATGCGAGTCTATCTGAGACTGTAAAGAATAAGAGCTATGCCATCACAACCAAGCGAAGCCAAATAGAATTGAAGCATGCGTTAAACCGATTGCGCGACATGGAAGTAAAAGCAATGGGCCCAGAAAAACTGCTGCTTCAGGAGCAAATTGAACTGCTCACAGAAATTAAGCTTTTGATAACAAATCGCGGCGAACGTGTAATGGATGAAATTGATAGTGAAATGGATGCAAGAAAGGAAGTGAATGACGCCGAAGCAGGTTCGATAAAAATAGCAGAAACAAAGCAAAAAGCTTCGCTCGACATCATGCGCATTCTTGTGAAGTCATTAAAAGATAATCCAGATGAAAAGTCCAAGACAGGAAGTTTGGCAAAGCTTGCCGATTCTATTATAGGAAATAAACAAAAAGAGAGCATAAGCAAAAAAGATCAGAATAATGGAAGAAGTGAAAAAGATGAAATGCTTGATGCTCTTGCTAAGGCCCTTCATACCGATTTATTTAAGATGATCGGTGAGAGTAAGTTCATTGATTATGTGCGATCCAACAAAATGGGTCTAATGCAGAAGGGAGAAAAATTTAATGAAAAAGGGGTTCCAGATTTTATCGATCAATTGAAAACTAGCCATCCTGAAACATACAAGCTCATCGTTCGTTATAAAGACTGTATAGTAGCTCTTGGTGAAGCCCTCAATACCACCGGTGGAGTAGACTGGGGAATGGATCCCACAAATCCTGGTAGATTTATTCCTTATAAAGGAAGTGATCAGCCTAGTATTGGATCTGAACATGATGGAGATTTTCAAAAATTGGTATTTCACGCAATGGGATTCTTGCAAGGGGGCTTAACAGTAGAAATGATGGCTGATCAGATCGAAAGATTTAAAGAGCAAGCTGTAACACAAGCACAAGCATCAAAAAGGTCCCCAAATCCACTTGAGTTGAATAACACTCCTGCAGCTTTAGAATTTAAAGCTCTTCTGAATGCTAATGATCCGGATAAAACAATATTTCCGGAAAATCTTACTCTTTTTACGCTAAGTGATGATGATCCAGAAAAAATAACACATCTGCTGAATAAATCTTCTGAGGCAAAACTTAATTATCTTGAAAAAGTACTCTTCCCTTCAATTCTACTTTCGCAAGAGCAACTTCGAGGTACAGCTCATGATTATGCTTCAATGGGAAAAGCGCTTGGAGGATTTACAGGGACCTTATGGAATGGAAAGAGTTATCCTAAGGAATGTCACGTAAGTCCCACAAAGGGCGTCGACGGAAAAAGTATCCTGATTTTAATGGACCTTGAAAAGATGAATAAACTTAAAATTGTGACTTTGGAACCGGGTGATCCTGTTAAGCAAATGGCTAAGAAAATTTCGACGGAGAACTACCATGCAGGAATTGATGCCGGAGCTTATGCCAAAGGTAAATCAAGTGAAGTTGTCGTTGACGATATCCTTTCAAATGATAAAAACGAAAGATTTAAAAGTGCAGTGTATACTGACGGTAGTGGTGAGATAAAGAACAAGAGCAAATCAGGTGGAGACCCTATGCTTCATGCTCACGTACAAGGGGATAATCCAAAAGAACGTCCAACCTGGTACTCGATTTTCATCGGAGCTGATGTAAAGCAATGGCGGGAGGCAAGAGCATTGCAAAGTATTGCTCCGGAGCAATTTTTGAAGGATATGCTCCAAGGAATGTGGAGAATGCGCGGCCTTGGCCAAGGGCAATCTGTTGATTTTGCTGCGACTCCTGAAATCAAAGCTCTTGTAATGAATGGCAAAGAAGGAGATCCCACACTTAAAAATTTGATCTCTTTTAATAATGGTAATCAATCCAAAAGGGCGGCAGAGGACAATACCCGCTCTGAAACACAAAGAATTTTAGGTTTCATTCCTCGACTGATGGACCGACAGTTGGATGAAATTTCCCTAGATAGGGCCTTTGGTGAACGCGAAGACCGATTTTTTATTTTAGATAAATTTCAAAGTATATATCGTGAATACATTTTCACCGGAAAGCCTTCGGATGATCAAGATGTCGATGCATCAGCAGGCCTTTCTGAATTGGATGACCCGCATAAGGTTCTTGGAAATCAGCAGGAAATGACTGCAGATAAAGCTAAAGTTGTTTTAGAGAGACTTAGAGGCATAAGTGAAGAAAGGCCTCTAAATGATGATGACAAAGGAGTTGTCGAATTCTTGAAGTTGCGTCCTGAAGCAATGGAAGCTTTTAAGAAGTATGTCAGTCAGCTTGAAAAGCGAATAAATGCTTTGCCTAAGGAGGTACTGCTTCCCAAAGAGTATTTAGTGGAGGCGATGGAACGCGGTGCAAGCTATCGAGCCGGAGAAGTGATGGTGCAAACGCAGCAACAAACGCAGCAAATGACTCAAACCCAGCAGCAAACTCAGCTGGAGACTGTCGCAGAGTCTGGTGGTGCAAATATGCCGCATTATCAATGGACCCCTGTTAATCCTTCAAGTTTCCAAAATATAATTTTAGCAGACAATGAAACATATTCTGGTCCTATAGGAGGTCTTATAGAGATTCGTCCAAATTATTTGATAGATTCAAGAGAGTATGCAAATCGAAGTAAAACAAATATCGATATAAGTGCTTATTACTTAGATGTTGGATTGCCATTTTTTGAAAATATGGCAATTGGTACGAACTGGCATCAAGAAATGAGCGACCCAGATAAAGGGAAATTAGATGAGGAATTTTCAACTGCTAGGTTTGTACAGACATTAAATTGGGAACGAGCTGCTAAACTAATTTTTCAGTCTAATAGAAAAGATGCAAGCCGAGTGTTTATTGTTCAAACGATTGAGGGCTCTTGGCGAACTGTTATGGGTTCGCAACAAGAAACTGAGCAAATATATAGACCCTTAACAAAGAGAATCAAAAATGGTGATCCTCTTTATAAGTCTATTGATCCAGCTGTGGGCGACAAGAAGATTAAGCCTTTAAAAGGTGCTGTCCTTGTTGATTTAAATGGTGAGGAGCCTGTGTTGCTGGAAGGAAATGCATTTATAGAAGACGATAGACCCGGGTTTGCATTAGCTTGTGCAAAAGCTAAATTTTTTAATGGAAACTGTATGTACACGCAGGAAGAATCTATTCAACTGACAAAGTGGTTGAGAGGGGAAACTGAATTGGCAGCAATGAAACAAAGAATGCAATGGATTCTACCCCCAGACATTAATGAGTACCCTCAAATAGATGAAATGATAGTAAATAACAGAAGTATGGCGATTGACCAAATACCTAATACAGCAAAAATGTCCAATGAGGATTTCGAAAAATATAAGAATGGGCTCAAAGCATCGAATAAAAATCTAAAAGTATTGGGTAAGGAAGATCCATCCCTTCAACCCATTTTTCAAGGTGTTAAAGAACCATTCTATGAATATGAGGAAAAAAAATATTTGATGTATCAAAGATTACAACGACAGATTGATGATTTGGAAATTCAAGTAAGCCAAGGTAATCCGGCACGTAAAGAAGAAATGAAAAACCTCTTTGAAAAGTACATTCTTCCTTCTTCAAGTCCAGAATTTAGGGACTTGTATTATGCAGGCAATAACCCCCTTTGGGATGCTTTTCATCCCAAATAGGTTGCTGCGGGAAAGAGACAATAATGGACGAAATGGACGATAATAGCCGAATTTTGTCCTCAACTGTTTATTTATGTCCATTTATTTCTATTATTTGTCCATTTACGTCCAATTTTTTTAATTAACTGTTGCTTTTCTAAAGGGAATAGGGTATACTAAATATAACCCTATTAGGTATGTTTTTAGCTATGCGTTACAGTTCCATCACATCCATCATTAGCATTCAATCCAATATGATCCACTCCAGATGGAGGTGCGGACCTATGTAATTGGCATTGGCTAATATAGGTTGTAAAAGACCGCACTTTCGAAAGAAAGTGCGGTCTTTTTTTTTCTAAATGTTGCCTAAGAAAAAAGAGGATTTTTCATGAAACACAAATGGCTCTTTGTTAGCATCGGATTTGCGTTATTTTCGATGTTTTTTGGATCGGGGAATTTAGTTTTTCCAATCACTGTTGGTCAGGAAAGTGGGGGGCACTATCTACTTGCCGCTACAGGTATTCTCTTTACTGGTGTCTTTGTGCCGTTCCTCGGTGTTTTAGGAATGATGCTATTCAAGGGGGATATCTATAGTTTTTTTAGGTGCTTGGGTCGGCGGGGAACTTTTTTATTTTCCTTTTTGGCATTGGCATTAATGGGTCCATTTGGAGTGCTTGCACGTTGCTTGACAGTCGCACATGGCGCTCTGCTGCTTTTAATTCCTGAGGCTTCTCTGCCCTTAACAAGCTTGCTATTCTGTATAATTATTTACTATTTGGCAGTCAACAAAAGCAAGATTGTTTCAACTTCAGGTAAAGTACTTACACCCTTTTTACTTGTATCCATAGCTATAATTGCTTTTTTTGGTTTGACGCAAGGGTCAACACCTGAAGCGACAGATTTAACAAATGGCTGGCAAGCGCTGAAAAATGGTTTTTTTCAAGGATATCAAACAATGGACCTCTTAGCTGCATTTTTTTTCTCTCAATTTGTCATCAATCATCTTCGTGAAATGCTGCCTGATGAAAAGAGTGAGGCGACATTGCTTAAGCATTTTTACAAATCATCGCTGCTTGGCGCTGGTCTTCTATCTTCTGTATACTTTGCGCTTGTCATGCTTGGCTGGATGTATTCACCGATACTGTTTCAAGTACCCCCACAGGAAATGCTAGGAATGATCGCCATTGAATCGTTAGGTTCTATTGCAGCACCATGTGTATGTCTGGCTATCCTTTTTGCATGCTTGACAACTGGAATTGTACTCGCTTCATTATTTGCAGATTTTCTTTGTGCGGAAGTCACTAAAAATAAAATTGGAACCAAACTGTCACTATTGATCACTTTAGGAATTGGATTTGTAGTCTCTACGTTTGATTTTGCCGGAATAGCCAAATTTCTTGGGCCGATGCTGGAAACAATTTATCCGGCACTTATTACGCTAACTGTTTTCAATGTGGCGAGTAAACTCTTAGGATTCAAATTTCCAGAATGGCTGTATGTATCAAAGCAAAACGAGAGGTCAAAATGACAACAAAAAAATCGCTCCTGCTGCTAACTGATTTTTACTATCAAGCAAAAGGGCGAGAGTACTTTCGTGAAGATTTAGAAATGAGTTGTTTTCTAAGAAAATATTTCAACGTGTTTATAAGCCACATTGAAGACGCGGGGCAATTGGTGGATCAAGTTGATATTGTTCTAATCAGAAATACAGGCCCGCAAATTTATCACCCTAGACAACTGATGGCTTTGCAGAAGAGGAAAGACCTTGTTATATTCAATGATCTTGCAGGAAAAGGAGACATTAAGGGGAAGCAGCATCTGTTTGAATTGTACAGGTTGGGATTTCCTGTTATTCCTGCCTATTCCTCAAAAGAAGAACTTCATAGTATTCCACCCGTTGAGCGTTATTTGCTGAAACCCTTGGATGGAGCTGATTCTTGCGGTGTAAAAATATTAAGTAAACAAGAACTTCAAAAGGTAGATTGTCAAAATGTTCTTATTCAGCCAGTTGTAGATTTTCTTCATGAAGTTTCTTTTTATTTTATAGGGGAGCAATTTTATTATGCACTTTATGCTCCCAATCCAAGCAAGAGGTGGGTTTTAGAATCTTATGTTCCAACGGAAGATGATCTCAAATTCGCTTTAAAATTTATCGATTGGAATAGTTGCAAATGGGGCATTCAACGGGTTGACGCTTGTCGATTGCAAGATGGATCTCTTTTATTGATGGAGCTTGAGGATTATAATCCTTTCCTCTCATTGGATTTGCTTAGTAAGGACGTAAAGGAACAGTTTTTGGAAGGGCTTTGCCTTTCTTTAACTGAGTTGTTGGAAGCACGAACAGAGTGAGGTTACTCATACGACTTGAGAATGCAGTGGAGTTGTAACTAGGCATCTGGATCATGCTATGCATGAAAACGTTTTTTTTAAATCGCATTCTTCTTTCACTGCTACCGCAGCTTTATCATTCAAATTTCCTTAACCCCGCGTTCCGCTAACGCTGCACGCGGGCCTTTTACGTTAAATCGCTTCCGTGCTTCCGCGATCGAAACAAGTCCTTAGACAATATCAACTGCCATGGATCGCGGAAGCGATTTAACAGAAAAGCCCCGTGTGAGACGATTGCATAAGTGACAATAAAAATTACCTTAACTATCTGATTTTCAGAAAGTTAAGGCCCTAAACTGTAAACTTGTCTTAAAAAAATGAATCGGGCTGACAATGCTATGACAACAGTTTTAAAATATTTTATTGGCACTTATGCAATCGTCTCGTTTGAAGCGATAGCGGAACGCGGGGTTTTGGGTGCGCCCAGCATGGGCATATCCTAGATGATGAGAGATCATTCATAACCCTTATAGGAGGGAATATGTAGACGAAAGCAAGGGTGTCCGAAGAAATCAATTCGTAACTCCACAATAGTGGACAT
>JACCRY010000226.1 GCA_013813265.1 Parachlamydiaceae bacterium | reverse complement strand
GAAAAGTTGCATCTGACGCACTTCTCTCCTCGGTCGTAGCTATGGCTACGACGTCGTCAAGAATTGCATCAGCTGCAACTTTCGCCTAACTGCTGCATTATTTCGAATTTTTTCACAGCCTCTGCGTGCTATGTGCTGTTACAGTCTACAAAAAACTTATCGGATTTTTACTAGATTTTGAAATTACATAATCAAAAACCTTACGACAACCCTCATCTTCGTACCATTCACGTTCACTATCCCAAGCAGTAGAAACCCTTTGTTCTCGTATAAACAAGACATATAGCGGAATTTTGCGATTCTGAGTTTCTTCTATAGCAAAGTCAAATGATTTACCCAATCCTGTAACTGCAACCAGAATAGCCCCTTTTTCATTCCCTTCAATTGTTGATACCGGAATTTGTTCAGGGGTCGGAGCTATAATTTCAGCTTGTTCCATTTTCAGCGCTCGAAGAAGTAACCCTATTCCAATGACAGAAATAACAAAACCACGCGCCTGTGGCTTGTCTACAATTAGTGTAATTTCTATAAGTGTCATCACAGCACACGTACTCATCATTAAAGCACGTTCCCATGTTTTCATAGCGAGAGTGAAATTTGTTGAAGTTGCTCCTAAGTTAATCGCTATCGCGCCAACAAAACCTATTGCATAGAGATTAGCTAATCCTGCGACATCGCTAATGACGAGCAACATAAAGGCTGGAGCGCTAAAAGCCACAAGAGTTGAATAATGAGGAACACCAAATCTATTTAGCTTGAACCCCAATCACCATATAGAATGCCAGCTGCTCTTAAAAAATTAACGTTACGAGGCCTTCCTGTCTGAATCGTTTCCATGATAACTTTTGGCCCTTAGTTTAGTCGCTTAATATTCAAACTACTTTTTTCAGTTATGAAAAGCAAAGTCTTTTTTTGCTTGAGCAGAATGTAAGGCCATGCCATTCTCCCGCTAGATGAGGTTAATTATGAATAAAGTTCTGTCCATATCCATTTTTCTTTGCCTTTATTTTTCTGTAGGTTTTGCAGATAGTGAGTCGGAGAAGCCAGCTAAAACAGCTTCACCGATTATAGGAGTTCCTGAAGAAGAAATTGTTAGCGAAGGTCAATTGGCTTTAAAAAGTGGAAATATCCCCTATAAAGCTGTTGCAGGCACTTACCATTTTAAAGATGATCAAGGGGTAGTTAAAGCACGCTTCTTTTATATCGCATACACTCGCAGCGACAGTGAAGATAAAAGGACAAGGCCGATTGCATTTTGCTTTAACGGGGGGCCTGGAGCAGCATCTGTTTGGATGCACATGGGCTTGTTAGGGCCGAAGCGTGTCGTTTTTAAAAAAGATAATTCCAATGTTCCACCCTTTCAATTTATTAACAACGAGTATTCCCTTTTAGATGCAACAGACTTGGTCTTTATCGATCCAATTTCAACAGGTTATAGTCGAGCAGCCCAAGGAGAAGATTCAAAACATTTTAATAATGTCGATGAAGACATTAAATCGATTGCCGAATTTGTACGACTTTATACAACACGTAATAGTCGCTGGGAGTCTCCTAAATTTTTATTTGGTGAAAGCTACGGAACTATGCGCGCAGTAGAACTCGCCAGTTATCTGTACAACAAATTAGATTTAGCAACAAATGGCGCGGCGCTTATCTCATCAGTCCTTAATTTTGCAACAATTGATATACTTGATCAGGGTAATGATCTCCCATTTTCGCTCTTTTTACCAGCGTATACTGCCATTGCTGGTTTCCATCACAAACTTTCTCCAGGACAACAAGCAGATGTGCAAGGGACTGTAAGAAACGCAGAAGCTTATGCGATGAATGAATACCCGCTTCTTCTTTTGCGTGGAGACACTTTGTCTCCAGAGCAACGTAGAGAAACGGCTTTAAAGTTGTCACTTTTGACTGGGCTTTCACCGGAATTTATTGAAAGAGTAGATTTGCGCATCAAACCTTATAATTTTATGCAGGAACTTCTTCGTAGCGAAGGCAAGGTGATTGGCCGCTTTGATGCAAGGGTCACTGGGCGACAATTAAGTAACATATCAGAATATGTAGGCTATGATCCAAGTATGGACAACGTCATTAGTGCTTTTACTTCATCTTTTAACGAGTATGTACGAAATGATTTAAAGTGGATCAAGGATGATGACTATCGCGTTTTAGCTGATTTGCACCCTTGGGGGTATGGTAAAAAGGCAGTTAATCGCTATTTCAATGCTGTGCCGACATTGCGTGAATTAATGCTTCGGGTTCCTGCTTTCTCGGTTTTTGTTGCAAGTGGATACTATGATTTGGCAACCCCTTCTTTCGGATCTCTCTACACCTTTAACAATCTTAATCTTGGAGAACCAGCTGGCAAACGTTTGACGATGAAGTATTATCCTTCGGGTCATATGATGTATACGGATCATGAGTCGTTGGTTTCTCTCAGTGATGATCTACATACATATATAGAAGCTACTCTAAAGAAAGAATAGGAAAATGATGCGATTTTTTTTTCTTGCACAGCTACTCCTTTTGTTTCTTGTTGGATGCGTGAGACCTTTTCAGTATCACTGTTTGGATAAGCCTCCTGAAATTCCTTGTACGAGAATTCCCAAAAAAATACGTGTTGCTCTTGTACTTGGGGGAGGAGGCGCCAAAGGTTTGGCTCACATTGGAGTTTTAGAAGAATTAGAAAGAGCAAATATTCCAATCGATATCATCATAGGCTGTAGTGCTGGAAGTCTTGTAGGAGCACTTTATTGTGATACGCCGGACGCTGAGTATGTCCGCAGCGTGTTAGAGCCAATGAGAGTGGGTAGTTTTCTCGATATCCATGTTTTGAAGGCTTGGTATGGTCTGTCTGAGGGAGCTGCTATGAGGCGTACTCTAAAAAAATGTTTAGAATCTAAAACTTTTGAGGAGTTGAATCTCCCATTGTTAATTGTTGCCACAGATCTCCATACCGGTGAACTAGTTACGATTGGTGGCGGCCCGATCATCCCTGCAGTGGAGGCTTCTTCTGCTATACCGGTCATATATTCTCCGGTTCAGCATTACGGACGTATGCTTGTCGATGGTGGCGTTATCAATTCATGCCCTGTGAGTGTTGCGAAGCTACTCAAACCTGATATCATCATAGCTGTTGAGTTAAGCGGAATACTTGACAATACATATCCAGCTAATATCTTTTCCATTGCTAGGCGTAGTGCGGAGGTTTCACTTTTGTGGCAAAGTGAGAATTGCATTATAGGGGCAGATGTCATCATTAGGCCTGAATTAACCAATATTGGAACTTTTGAAAAAGGCCGCAACCATTACATCTATGAAGTTGGACGTGAAGCAGCAAGGGAATTGATCCCTGAAATTAAACGACTCTTCGAAGAAAGGTGCTCTGCAGATGCTGAAGAATTAGCACTAGCTTTTTAGAAAGTCTATAGTATCGTGAGGCGCAGCTAAGTATGGCACGCATAAGACTAAGGGGTACTATCAGGTCTACAGGGGAGTATTCTATTGATGTAAACGTCCTTGAAATCAAGTGCTTCTTTCACTGCTGCCGCAGCTCTGTCGTTAAAATTGCTGGGACCCCACGTTACGCTACAGACCCGCTGGCCATTCGCTTCACTCGAAGCTAATACCTTAAAACCGCTCCCGCGGTCCAGCAACAGATACGAGCCACTTGTTGGGGGGCAGTTTTAGGTATTAGCCCCGCGCGGTCTAATAACAAACACGAACAAGCTGTCGCTAGGTCTAGGGAGCGGTTATCAGAAAATCAGCTCTACTTGCAGTGAAGGGTCGGTAGGCTAAATGGAGAGTGGGGCTAAAGCAAAATTAAATGACCGAGTTGCGGTAGCGCTGAAAGAGGCTACCTTTACCTGATGACTGCTTTTAAAGGAAATCTTTATGTAATGATTTTCACAATTTTTTCTCTCTAATAAGCATGATCGAAATTCCAAGCTAAGTAGCTGGCCAAACATGCTTAAATTTTCTTTATTCTTTCGGATTGAATTTTATTATTTCATTTGATATCATATTGATTAATATCAAATAACAAACATGAAGAAAGAATGAACTATTTAAAATTACAGTTTGCAAATCCATGGCAGTCGACTTTCATGTATTCTTCCTGGAAAGATTCGGACGGAAGTCTGGATGTGAATAATACAGTTAAAAATATTTTGAATATTGTTGGATGTATTCCGGTGGCTTCGATATTGAGCGGTATCGCTCGTATAGTTTTTGCACTTATTAATGAAGAGATACATCAGCAAGGCAGCTTTAATGCTCACATTTTCAGAGCGAGCCTTGAAATTGGTTCAGTCTTTGGGATTGCTTTAATTATTGTAGATATCTACTTTACCTTTGCATTTAGAGAACAGCTCGGTTCTAAGGCCAATGCGATTAGAAAAGCATATTTCAGGGCAGAAGTTAAGCCTATAGACTTAGAGCCAGAAGTCCCAGAATATAGCCCAGGGCTTTCGGTTATTAAAGATGAACGCGACAGCTTTCCTGCGCAACTAATAGAAGCTGTTGATCAAGAATTGCAGGCTAGAAACTTTGATTCGGTTAAGCATAAGAAAGAGCACTCTCCATTAAATGTGATCAAGCCAGAAGAAATCACAGGATATAGACCAGGCTTTTCAGTTATCAAAGATGAGCAAGATCGTTTTCTTCCTACGCGTCTAATTACGTATACATTGGTTGGCGATGAAGCTAATTATGAAGAAGTCACAGGTAGAAATCAAAGTGCTTTGTATCGCGCTAGAGAAGCTCCCACTCCAATAAGTATGATTCAGGCCGATACAAGCCCCAATAATTTTTTTACTTTATGTGAAAAACAATTTAAAAACTTTAAGCTTCACCACGCATGTGATAAGCTTGCAACGAATGCATTTACTTCGTCAGTTGCTATTGGAAATGTAGAATTGCTAAAAGCTTTAATCGAGAGTGCTCCTGAACTTGTCGATTTAGAAGACGAAAATGGCTTAACACCGTTGATATGGGCTTGCTTGTTCGTTGGGGATCCAATAATTTCATTAGAAATGGTAAAGCATTTAATTGAAAATGGAGCCGACATTAATTTGTCGACAAAAAACTCCTACTGTAATTTAGATTTAGGTCCCTACTTCCCAAGAATTGAGCGAAGTAGTTCAGCGCTTCATGTCGCTACATTATGGGAAGATGATGCTTTAGTCGAGCTATTGTTAATTAATAATGCTAAACTTGGTCACAGGATTTTCTTAAATCAAGAAGAGCAAAAAAAAATGATGGATTTATATGAAGGATATCCAACCCCAGAAATGGAGCCATCCTTCTACAATCAATCTAAAGAACAAGTAAATAACCTCTTTAAAATTTCGAATAAAGTGACTTTGGAAAAGTGTATGCCATTAATTGTAGGGATGAAAAAAAATGAGATTGAACTTCCTAAAGATGTTGTTGATATGATTATTCGGATATATAGGGCTGTAACACCTTTCTGGTAGAGAATTTGCCAAGTCGACGAAATAGCTGATAGCCGAAAGTATATTTGTTAACCATAGATCGTTTTTATCGAACTTGTTAATAGTGTAGAAGTTGAAATCTAAATTAAATTGATTTAATTGAATTGAATTCAAATGTTTTATCTGATATAATATTTTTATAATTAATTTATACAGAAAAAGAAAAGAAAAGAGAAGGAAAAGATGAACGATTTAAAATTTCAGCTTGTAAATCCATGGGAAGCAGCTTTCACGTATAATCCCTTGGAAGATACCCTTGGAAATTTGGATGTACACAATACGACAAAGAATATCTTAAATATTGTTGGATATATACCCGTTGTTTCAATTGTAAGTGGTATTGCTAGAATAATTTTTGCGCTTATTAGTGATGAGATACACCAACAAGGCAGCCTTAATGGTCACATATTGAGAGGAATTATTGAAATTGGTTCCGTGTTGGGAATTGCCTTAATCATTGCAGATATTTACTTTACACGCACCTCACGAGAACAGCTACAGGATAATAATAAGCCAGAAATTATTACTAATCAATCTGTGCAACCTCAACAAAATACAGAGGAATCAAGAGGTAAAAAATATATTCGAACTAGATCAACATTTCAGCCTCATGAGGTAGAGCCGGTAGTCATTACAGAATATAGACCAGGATATTCAGTTATAGAAGATGAGCAAGGTCGTTTAATTCCAACTCGCTTAATTTCTTATACAGTAGAGGGTGAATATGCCAATTATGAAGAAATTAACGCTAGATCTATTATTCATGTGCCCCATTCAAAATGGCCAACGCCGATAAATACGATCAAAACTGATACTACTTCAAATTCTTTTTTCACTCGATGTGAAAAGCAGTTTCCTAACTTTAAGCTTCATCATGCATATGATAAACTTGCAATGAATGTATTTACGATGTCAGCTTATATGGGGAATATCGAATTACTAAAAACTTTCATTCAGGCTGCTCCCGAACTTGTGAATTTAGAAGATGAGAATGGTCTAACACCATTAATATGGGCCTGCTGTTACCATGACAAATCAATTGCGGTGGAAATGGCGAATCTATTAATTGAGAACGGTGCAGATGTCAATTTAGAAACGATAGGTTATTACTTCAACGGGACATATTCTATTGACCCTTATAGCACAGCACTACATCTAGCTACATTAAATGCAAATGATGCCTTAGTTGAGTTGCTTTTAAAGAATGATGCTGTACTTGATAGCAGATCCTTTTTGAGTGAAAAAGAATCTAAAATAATGATGAAGTTATTCAAAGGTTACCCAACTCCCGAAATGAAACCATCATTTTACAACTTAACTAAAAAACAAGTAAGTTATCTCATTACAATTTCGAACAAGGTAACATGGGAAAAATGCATGCCATTAGTTGTAGGACACAAGAATTATGAGATTGAACTTCCTAAGGATATTATTAACCATGTTATTCAAATATACAAAGCCGCAACACCTTTCTGGTATATAAGACAATAGGATTATTATATTAACTCGGACTGATGTCCAATTTGCTGATTCCTTACATCCTGTAACTGGATATTCCTATGCCGAGATGGCTAAGCCCCTTAGCGTTAACGGGAAGCCTAAGCCTTTATGGCGTGAGGCGCAGCAAAGTATGTTCCGCACACTAAGGTTCACAATCAGGTCTAAAAGGGATAGTAATTCTATTGATGTAAATTTTTGGAGTCACGTGCTTCTTTCACTGATGTCGCAGCTCTGCCGTTCAAATTTTCATGACCCCACGCTCCGTTTAGGCCTTCCGGCCCTTCACTACACGCGGGGCTAATATCTTTAACCGCTCCTACGGTCCAGGCTACAGACCCGAACCGCCTGTTGCTAGACCGGAAGAGAGGTTTACGGTATTAGCCCCATGCGGTCCAATAGCAGACACGAGCTGTCTGTTGTTGGACTTCAAGGAGCCATTAATGGTATTAGCCCCCGTGCGGTCCATCAATAGACACTAACTGCCTGTTGCGAGACTGTGGGGGTAGTCAACGATATTAGGCCCGTGCGGTCTAACAACAAACACGAGCTTCCTGTTGCAAGACCGCGGGAGCGGTTAAAGGTATTAGCCCCGCGTGCAGCGTTAGCGGAACGTGGGTGCGCCCAGCATGGGCATATCCTAGATGATGAGAGATCATTCATAACCCTTATAGGAGGGAATATGTAGACGAAAGCAAGGGTGTCCGAAGAAATCAATTCGTAACTCCACAATAGTGGACAT
>JACCRY010000224.1 GCA_013813265.1 Parachlamydiaceae bacterium | reverse complement strand
CATTTGAACCAAGCCGAAATCGGAGATAAACTTTTTCGGCAGGGAATTAAAATATGTGAGTTAGGTGTCTAACTAGTAACATGGAAAATTTCTGTTTTTAAATTAAAATGTTGTCACTTTGCTAAATAATTCTAAATATCTTATAATAATCTTAAGAATCTTAATCATTATATTAAATAGGTGGTATATGCAATTTCAAGAAGCAGTGTCGTCTAAAGTTGGTCCCACTGAAAGTAATATTGATTCCCAGGCTAGCATAAAAAGTAAAAAAGGGTCCTTTTGTGGTTTTGATATTACTTTCGGAAAGTTTGTTGATACTTTAGTCCTACTTGTTGAATCTATAAAAGATTTTGCAATTCAATTTTTTTCTTCTTTAAGTAAGTCTAAGGACAAATCATCACGGCCTGAAGAAGATGGACAAATTCAACAAATGTATCATTATTTTTCTAACAATCAAACAGATGATGCTATTACAAAATTATTAGGAACACCCAGCGGATCATCCGCATATGAGGGACGCCCATACTTTGGATAGTTTTTTTACGAGGTAAGTTTACTCATCTTCGTGAAAAATAATATTATTGTCGAGTTTCCTCTGCTATTTCAAGGTGTATGACTACTACTTTGCTGATGTAGAGTTTGGCTTTTGATCGCTAAGAGAGAAAAAAACCTAAAAAGTACCAAAAGAGCTGGAAAGTAGAAGATCATTCTTAAACCCAAATTGGCTTTTGCAGGCCAATTATTATTTCCTCTAAAATCTTCTCCTGTTTCCTTTCGCATTTTTTTGGGCGCTCATTGGGATAAAAAGAGTGAGCTTACCCTATGCTCTTTTCATTTCTTTATACAAAATAATCTGAAGATAGCATAATAGACATTTAACAGGAGTGAAAATGAGTGTTGTTACGTTTCAAGAAATGCTTAAAAGATTGGCTGCTTTTTGGGAAAAGCAGGGGTGTGTGATCCATCAAGGCTATGACCTTGAAACAGGGGCTGGAACGTTTAATCCAACAACATTTTTGCGCTGTCTTGGTCCTGAACCTTATAAAGCTGTTTACTTCGAGCCATGTCGCCGCCCTTCTGACGGTCGCTACGGGCAAAATCCGAATCGCGTTCAGCACTACTTTCAGGGGCAAGTGATCTTAAAACCTTCTCCCCCAGAAGTTTTAGACCTTTGCTTACGCTCTCTAGAAGCCATTGGATTCGATCTTTCACAGCACGATATGCGTTTTGTGCATGATGACTGGGAGTCGCCCACCCAAGGGGCTTGGGGGCTTGGATGGGAAGTTTGGATGGATGGAATGGAGGTTACGCAATTTACCTACTTTCAATGTCTTGGTGGAATTTCACTTAAACCTGTAACTTCTGAGATAACTTACGGATTGGAGCGATTAGCATTATATCTTCAAAAGGTTGACAGCATTTTCGACTTGCAATTTGATGATCAACTCACGTATGGCGACATTTATTATAATGGAGAAGTCCAATGGAGCCATTATAATTTTGAAAATGCAGATACTTCCATGTGGTTTCGCCATTTTGAAGATTACGAGAGGGAGGCAAAAGCTTTAATTCAGGCAAAACTTCCAATTCCTGCTTATGACTTTGTGATTAAAGCTTCCCATGCTTTTAACCTTCTCGATGCACGGGGAGTCATTTCCGTTACAGAGCGGACAGGCTATATCGCTAGAATTCGTGAGTTATCCAGGCAGATCGCTGAAAGCTATGTAAACAGTAGAAAGGAACTTGGATATCCACTGTTAAATCGATTTAAAGAAAAAACATCCGCTATTCAAACTCCAGTTTCTTTGCACTCAGAATTTATTTCATCTCCTGTTGATCCCACAAAGAGCGAAGATTTTGTATTAGAAATCGGTTCGGAGGAACTTCCTGCAACGTTTGTGCCGATTGGTGCACGAAACTTGGAGAAGGCAGCTAAAGAATTGTTCGATAAAGCAGGTATTTCTTACACCAAAATTCATGCCGATGGTACACCACGACGTTTAGTGCTGTATGTTACAGGCCTTGCTCTCGGAACTCGTGAAACAACAGCTGAGAAACGAGGTCCTGCGCTGGACCGCGCCTTTGATGAGAACGGTCACCCATCAGCAACCGGGGAAGGTTTTTTTCGTTCAGTCGGAAAGCCGGCCTTTACTTTAGCTGAAACCAAGGAACAAAAGGATCCAGAGGTCCTTATTCGTTCAAATAAAGGAGTAGACTATTTAGTCGCAGTGAAGTCAATTCCTGGACGTTCTACTGCAGAGATTTTAGCAGAACAGCTGCCAGGCATGGTTTTAAACCTTGATTTTCCCAAAAAAATGCGTTGGGGGAATTTAGATATTACCTATCCACGACCCTTGCGCTGGCTTGTGGCACTATTTGGGGATCAGGTTGTCCCATTTATAATCGGGGAACTTTCAACTGATCGCATTTCTTGGGGACATCGACAGCTAGCAAATCATCCATTTTCAATTTCGCATGCCAAAGATTACTTTTCTTCTCTGTATGATCAGCACGTCATTGTTAAGATGGAAGAGCGTAAGCAACGGATTTGTTCACAACTTGATGCCCTTGAAAAAGAGCTTGATGCATCGATTGTAGCGCGTAATGAAGTATTGCCTCAGGTAATCCATCTTGTAGAATGGCCTGAAGTGATGGCGGCGACTTTTGACACGTCCTTTTTAAGGATCCCTAAAGAAGTGCTTATGTCAGAAATGGTCGAGCATCAAAAGTATTTTCCGGTTGTAGCTAAGGATGGAACCCTTAAAAATTTGTTTGTCATTACAGCGAATACTTTGGCAACCGATGCGATTGCCCAAGGAAATAAAAAAGTTCTTTCAGCACGTTTGAGCGACGGAGTCTTTTTGTATGAACAAGGAGTCAGCATTCCTTTAGATAAACTAAATGAGAAGCTAAAAAATGTGACATTTCAAAAAGAATTGGGCACTCTGGATGCCAAAGTAAAACGTTTGCAGAAGCATGCGCAATACCTTCAAACACTTCTTAAAATCGGAACTCCTGAAAAAGCTCAACGAGCAGCAGAACTTTCTAAAGCAGATTTGGTTTCCGAAATGGTCCACGAGTTTCCTGATCTTCAAGGGACTATTGGACGTTATTATGCTGAAGCTCAAGGAGAAAATTCAGAAGTCGCAATGGCCCTTGAGGAACAATGGATGCCACGAAAAGAGGGTGCTTCATTGCCGTCGACAGAAACTGGAATCATTTTGAGCCTTTCAGATAAATTGGATAATATTATTGGTTGTTTTATTGCAGATTTGAAGCCGACATCTTCCAGCGATCCGTATGCATTGCGTCGTCAGGCATTGGGGATCATTAAAATGGTCATTAGAGACAAGATGAAATTGCCCCTGCATGAAACCTTGTCAGCTTGTTTTGATCATTTTACCATGGCCGCAACGAAGGAAAAGGTGAAGCTTTTACAGGAAATGGAATCATTCATTATCAATCGAGTAAAAACAGTATTTTTAGAGGATGGTTTTGCAAAGGATGAAATTGAAGCAGCCCTTTCTTCAGGTGTAGATGATATCTGCGATGCATTTTATAAAGTTCGGGCGTTGCATTTTTTCCGGATCAACAATCCTAAATTCCCCTTGCTCTATGAAGTCTATAAGCGTGCTAAAGGACAACTGGAGGGGCAGCAAGTGCATTCCTTCTCGTCTGACTGGCTTAAAGAAGATGCTGAGCGCAATTTAAATGCTGCATTAGAAAGTAGTCATCTTTCTTTTGACAGTGCGATGTCAGAAAAACGGTATGACGTTGCTTATGAAACAATAGCTGAATTGCAACCTAAGCTTGCAGAACTTTTTGAGAAAGTAAAAATTTTGGATAATGATCCGAATCTTAAGGCTAATCGTTTGGCTCTTTTGCAGCGGGTTTTTGGTCGATTTTCTCAGTTGTTGGACTTTAGTAAAATTCAGGCAGAACGCTAGTACACTATTAATTTAAGTTTGACTGTGTACTAGTTGTGTGTGCTTCGTGGAGCGCAGAGAGAGAGGTTTTTAATCAGACAGTGTTATATTACGAAAGTGCTTTTTTTAACACAGAGAAACAGAAAAAGGCGCAAAGACACAAAGAAAACATTAAAATACATGAATAATGTGCCGTTGACAAGAGAAGATATCTGTTTAAAAAACCATGCATAAGCTCGGAAAATCAGTTCAAATGAGACAAATATTTGAGTCTTTAAACCATGCGAAAAATGAGGAACAAAAGACAACAATCATGACCAATCTTTATCGATTAATGGCGAGCCAGGTATATGCACAAGTTTCCTTGGCTCATCGCAAAAATGAGTACCTCTTCGAGAGCAACATTCATTGTTCACTCTCAGTTAAGTTAATTTGAAAGTGAAAGAAAATATGTGTTAATTTCTTAAATTAACAAGTTTATCTAAACAAGTAGTCCCTCTCTTTGTTCCCTTTGGTCTAAAAGAATACCACGGAGAAAACAGGGATCCTATGGTAAGCGTGGCGCCCGATAACAAGGTTGTTTTTGAATGCTTTGTAAGGGGCAATGAAAATACTAATTAAAATGACCAACTCTTTCTTTCATGAGCTAATACCCCCAGCCAGCTTGAGCTCCCATTTGGCTCTTGGCAATAATAACTTTCTCCCTTACAAATCCATTTCTTTATTTCTTTGAAATCCCTGAAACAAACCATACAATGTATTTTTCATCAAAAATGATCTTAAACTCACTTTCTATGACGCTACAAAATGTTTTTGCCGTACGTAAATTCATCCGATCTTATGCAGAAGTGTTTTGCTATTTTACTTAACATAAGCGTCCATTATACCCATCCGAGTTTTCAATGATTTTTGCGCCTTTTTCTACTTTTCCTAAATATCAGGTTTTTTGCACCAATTGTTTTTGAAACACAGAGGTACAGAGGACACAGAGAGAGGCACAGAGGTAGGGAAATATTTAAATTCTCTTCTGTTCCCTCTGTGTCCTCCGTGCCTCTGTGTTTCAAAAAATGATGTTGTTTTCCGATAAGCGTATCATAAAACTGCCGCGCTTTGCTTTAAAAAAAATCCATTTCACCAGATAGATAGCATTTGAGTTTTAGCTACGCTAAAGAGGTTTTTTTCGAAATGGATTTAAACAAAAACTAACTCCTTTTTAACGAGCAGCAAAAGGCGTAAAGGGCGCAAAGAAAATGTAGGCGTACAAAATTGACGCTTACTCGCTCGCGACTGTAACTTGTTGGGCAGCTCAAATCGAGCCCATGATTACTTAAGACAATATTCCACATGCACTGTCAATGAAATTTATTTCATAAATTTACTTAAAAAGCATGCCCTGAAATATTTATCTTTTCAAATAAGCCTGATTTAGCTAGAATTACCATCGAATGCATTTTTAGCTTTCGTTTTTTGGCATTCCTAAAAACAACGCAAAAAGCCAATGTATTGTCAAAGTATAAGATATTATACTTTGAATTATTTTGCTCTGCTGCTCCTTAATAGTAGACAAGATTTGACGTGTAACAAATTTATAGAATAAAAAAGGAAATACGATGATAAAGGCAGTTAATAGCCCAAAGAAAATAGATATGGATATTTTTTTACAAAACAAGTCATGCTCACCACGTAAGAGAGAAAATTCATTCCCTCTTATTTCATCTGATGAGCCTTTATTAAAAAAACTAAGAAGCCACGAAGGTATATCATCTCTTTTTAATAGTGGTAAAGAAAAACCAACATGCTCGAACATCATTTTGCAGCCTAACAGAGTTATCGAACGAAAAGAATATACATTGACCATTTTAGAAATTGCTAATCAATTTAGAAAAATTATCATGAGTAATTTACTATGTGTCAAAGCTAAACAATCAACTCTTCCAGCAACACCATGTAAAAAAAGGAATAGTCCCGGAGAATACGAGAAGTTATTTTGGTCTTCGGAAAAGGGCTGTCTTGTGAAAGGGAAGGAGAGCTTTAGTCTCACTCGCTTTGCAAAAGGCTCTTTTATGAATGCCTATAAATTTAATGGACTAACTACAATTCAAAATGGAGTGAGCAATGATAAACTTCTGATTAAACTATATGCTGCAGATAGCAAATCATTTAATGAAGTAAAGGCTCCTGTATATATGCAAAATTCGATTAATAACTACCACGAAGCTGTACGATTGGGCCTGTCTGTTTCTACAATCTACAATATCGAGACAGCTCTAACTGACAAGTATTTTTTAGTAGAGTTTATTCCTGCAGAGGTGGATTTAGGGAATGAGCATCACCTTAAACAAGTTCAGCATTTTATTAAAGTATCCTATGAAAATAAAATTCCTTTTGACTTGTCATTTAGCAATCTCCGTGTAAAAGAGGATGGAACGGTAACATTAATTGACTTCGTTGAAAAACCATTCAATTTTACTGAAAACTATAAATTATTAGATTTTACCATCACATATCTTAAAAGTTGGGTTAAAAGTGCTAGGGACCTCACTATGAATTCTAATCTCTCATATGAAAACCGGAAAGAATTGGCCCGCCAGCTCCTCTCACTGCTCACTGAAGATCTTGAAGTTCATGGATTTAGCCCACAATGGAGTCAACAGGCATTATCAGAATACTTTTTCCAAATATCCTGAGGACATGGTGTCATAACTCTGGGATCGAATAGCGAAATGAACCCTAGTTTTTTTAATTAAGGTTCTTTTCGTTTATCTATTCGTATATTCAACGCTTAATTTAGCTTCGAGCGAAGTCATCCAAAATATGCAAACAATTGTTAAGAAATTGTTTGCGCAGTTAAATTGACTAGAATGCCTAGTATACTTCAGCTGTAAATGTGTAGTAAAAGGGACTTATATTGATTTTGATCTGTTTTTTTGAGCAGATTCAAAATAATTAACGTATGTGCTGGTCATAAATTTTTCAGGATTTTCCATGCCAAATTTAACATCTGCTAACTCTATAACCCCCGAAGAGGTGATTAATTTTTCGCCAAACGCTTACTAGTGAGCCATCCTCATCAAACTGGTACGGTTTTATTTTCTCTTTAGAAATTGGCAGATCTATAAATCTTAATTCAGTAATCGCTTGAATTAGACCAAAGGGAACAAAGAGAGGGACTACTTGTTTAGATAAACTTGTTGATTTAAGAAATTAACACATATTTTCTTTCACTTTCAAATTAATTTAACTGAGAGCAGGGCGATTGCATTATAGAAATATTTTAAATCTATCTCAAACCTATTTCTATGGGATTGAATCCCCATCGACCAATCGAAAGCGGGACGAAACTTAGGCGAGTTTCCTCGCTCGAAATTGGATTAAAGCAGCGTTCCGCGCAAAATGATAAGAGCAATATTAAAGTAAATGAGAACCCCTGTTACGTCCACAAGGGTGGCAACAAACGGGGTCGATGAAGTTGCCGGGTCGAAGCCGCATCGATTTAGAATTAAGGGAAGCATGGATCCTGTAAGGGTCCCCCAAAGGACTATTCCCATAAGTGAAAACAAAATTGTTAAAGCTAATAAAAGCCAATGTTCTCCATACTCTGTAAAAGCATATCCCCAGATAGCAACACGTAAAAAGCCTAAAGTTCCAAGAAATATTCCTAAGATGAGGCCTGAGAAAATTTCTTTTTGCATGATTCTCCACCAGTCTCTAAGAGTAACTTCACCAAGAGCGATCGCTCTAACAATCAATGTAGAGGCTTGAGAACCTGCATTTCCTCCACTAGAGATAATTAGAGGTAGAAAAAGTGAAAGAACCACCGCTTTTGAGATCTCACCCTCAAAATAACCCATAGCTGAGGCTGTAAAAAGCTCCCCCATGAACAATACGGACAGCCACCCAAGCCTTTTTTGTATGAGTGTCATCAGGGAGACAGCCATATAGGGTTCCCTTAGTGCAGCGACACCCCCCCCTTTTTGAATATCTTCTGTGTCTTCCTCCACAGAAAGTTCCATAATGTCGTCAACTGTGACAATTCCTAAAAGAACTCCCTTTTGATCGAGGACAGGAAGGGCTGAACGTCCGTATCTTCTAAATAGTCGGATGGCACTTTCAGAAGAATCTGTAACATTTAATGAAATAAATTTGTGGTCAGCCAAATTTTTGATGACTGCATCTAAAGGATTTAAAAGAAATTCACGAATACGGAAATCTTCAAGAAGAACACCTTCATCATTAACTGCATAGACGACATTAAGGGTTTCGCTGTCATGTCCCTCTTTCCGAATGTGATCCAAAACCTCTTGAACGGTCCAATTAAGCTTAACTGTCATATAATCGGGGGTCATCAATCGCCCTACGCTGTTTTTGGGATATCCAAGTAAACGTATGGAAAGAGCGCGTTCTTCAGGAGAGAGATGTTTTAGGACCAAGCTAACAAATTCGGGTGGAAGTTCTTCAAGCAGAGCTGTGCGATCGTCTGGGGACAACGAATTTAAAAGAGGGGCACTTCGTTCAAGAGGAAAAGTTTCTAGAAATAGTTTTTGAATGAAAAATGGAAGATACTCAAAAGTCAAAACAGCTTTCTCAGATGTTAGAGCATTAAAAATTAATCGCTGCTGTTCTTCTGTTTGATCAGCAATGAAGTCAGCAAGTTCAACAGGGTAGGCGCGATTAAGTATGGGAGCAGCAGACGAAATATTATCTTCATTAATTTCAAGGTGGCTCAAACTGCTATATGGACTAAGGATACTCATAAGTTTCTCCATAAAAACTGGAATTGATTCTTATTATTAGCATTTTGGACATTAATAATCAGCAATAAGATATTTCTTTCGCACTTCAAGAAATGCATTTCGTTCTTTTTCTTGAAAAGCCCGTAATTTCCAAACAATATTTTTTTCTTCTGTGATGACTTTATAGATTTCCTCAGTTCCCGTGACCTTGGAGAACATTTCTTTCCGATCTTTTGAAAGTGCCATCGCTTCTTTAAATTTCTTCGGATAAAGAGCTTTAAGAACGCCAATAATTAGGTATTGTGATGCCAGTGGCTTATAAAATAAAGGGTTTGTAATCATAATAAGAACCCCGTGGCATTCCTCCTTTGCAAATTTCCCATAGAAAGGTTTGAAATGAAAAGGTTCGAAAAAAATTCCAGGAAATTTCTGCCGATTTAAGGCAGCCGCAAATTGATTTGCATCGATCCAGGGAGCTCCAACAACTTTAAAAGGAAGCGTATAGCCAATCCCTATATTCACTATAGAAAGTTCCCCCAAAGTTCCTGTGACTGGGTAGTAAAGAGGGGTTGTAGACTCGGGGATATGCGGGCTTGTTGGAATCCACATCAGGCCAGTGTCAAGAAAACTCATCTCTCTTTTCCAGTGGCGCATCGGGATCACCGTGAGTTGACATCCTACTTTGTATTCGCCATTAAAAAAGTGGGCAAGCTCTCCAAGGGTCATCCCATGGCAATAAGGAACGTTAATATAACCGACAATTGAACGCCATTTAGCTTCAAGCATGGGCCCATCTACAACGATTCCGTTAATAGGATTAGGCCGATCTAGAACAATTACTGGAATGTTGCGTTTTGCAGCGGCTTCCATTATGTAAAAAAGAGTGCTGATGTATGTGTATGAACGAGATCCAATATCTTGAATGTCAAATATAAGGAGGTCTAGTCCTTGAAGCATAGCATCTGTGGGGCGTTTGGTTTTGCCATACAGGCTAAAAATAGGAATGGTGCCGTTACTGTCGTTGACGCTTTCTTCTGCGTGAATAGCGCCATAGAGGCCATGCTCCGGAGCAAAAAGAGCACTTAATGTGAAACGATTGGTCTTCGCTAATCTTTTTAAAAGATCAATGGAAGATTCTCTTTCATTGCTTATCGCAGTGTGATTTGTGATAAGTCCAATGCGCTTTCCAGTAAGTTGCGCAAGGTATGGACCTTCAGTTAGGATGTCAAGGCCAACGGAGATCTTAAAAGGGTCGTGCATGGGTGGTGTAACGGCAGCATTTAATGGCATGAAGAAAAAGCAAATCAAGCAAAGAAAGCGTAAAAAATAATTCAAGGTTGCCTCTTTGGGTCAGCGTTGTGGCTAAAGTAGAATTCCAAAGTTATCATATACTAGAGGAGAATAAGGTGGAACACGACATTTAAGCATCACCCTATTTAAGCTTTACCCTAGTACACTGTAAGCAAAGTCCGTCCTCATCAAACTCTGCGAAAGTACTCGCGGTTGCAGTCTAAAAAGTGACCCAATATGCACATATGGGACCACTTTTTAGCCTTCAACCCCGTGTACTTTGGCGAAGTTTTGTGGGTGCGGACTTTGCTTACAGTGTACTAGCATCTCAACGATCAAACGGTAAATTTTCAATAGGTAAATATCCAGATGTTCGTTATAGTGTTTAATTATAGTCAGTAAATAAATGAAGTTATTGATTAAATGAGGAACTTATGGAATGTCCGCTCAATTCGTCAAGTAGTTCAGAGTCATCACAAGATGATTCTATAGATTTAACTCCTACAAGTACCCCCATTAAAAAGAAACCGGTAGGTCGGAACGATGGGTCATCTTTTTATAATAGTAAAGAATTATTGACTTGGGGGTACAACTCAGTTGCATCGATCCCTTCATCGGCAAAAAAAGGTTTAGGTAATGTTGCAGGACGAACTGTCACTTTTTTAAATGATGTGGGCGGACGTGCAGCCAATTCGTTAAAGAATGCGGCTGAACGTACGGCCTCGTCCTTAGTGGTGGGAGGATTAAATTGGGTAAATAAAGACAGTGAGCCAATTTCTGAAGAAATGTCGCTTTCCCTCAAATATTTAGACATAACAGGTCAGTTACCCAAAATAGTTAAGAAGTATGTGCAGCATAAGATAACTCCTGATTTTATGACAAAGAACAATTTAGGAGGAAGTGAAGAGGAATTACAGATATTTCTGGAATTTATGCTTGAGCAAGCCATAGGCTCACTCGCTTGCTATCGTCCATTAATGAGGGAAGATACGGATAAACTTCCTATGAATGTCATAAAGAATCTTATTTCGATTATTAACCAATGGATATCCGACAGTGGATTAGAAGAAAAGTTGATAACCTGTCGTCGTTTGCATGTTATAACCCAACAATCTATTAAAAATGCAATTAAGAGTTACCAAATAAATTATTTAGAAATATCGAAAAATAAAAACAATGTAGACACCTTAACTCTTTTAAAAACTGTGCATGACGAGCAAAAAAAAAGACTTCTTGAAAAGAGAGATGATGCACTTAAAGAGTTTGAAGAGTCTTTGGAAGTTAGCATTAAAGATTTGGTAACTATCCTTTTTGAGGCGGCAAAAATTCCGGAGAATGAGTTTAGTGCTCAGGGAGCGGTGTATACAACACTAAATTTAAATTTTAAAATTAGATCTGAAGTGGAGGAATACTTAACTGAATTTATAAGAGATTTTTATTTGAAGGCCTTGCCGCGCGGAACTTCGAATTTTAATCACAAAAAATCTGAGTTGGATGTTGTTTCATCTAAATATGATCATTTAAGCGATAAAATAACTTTGTTTTATGGTGAAGATAATTCATCTGATTATCAAAGCTTAGATTCAGATAATGATTTTGATAAAGGTGATAATTCTGAAACTTCAGAGTGTTCATTACTAACAGGCAGTGAATCTGAAAGTGAAGAAGAAAAGAATGATTGGTTAATTCGAACGAACAGGGACAACCAATCTCAAATTGCATTATGCTCAATAAATTCCAAAAACACATGTTCCAGTGAATTCCTTCTCGAAGAAGTCATTGAGCCTGAACTACCCCTTCTTCAAAGAGGTATTCTAGGGATAATTCAAGTTGTACTCTTTAAATACACCAACAGTCTATTTGAAGAGGTCCCTAAAAAGAAAGCTGTTCAGGCTGTTAAAGAAATTTTAAGCAAATATGGTGTCACTGAAGTAGAGCTCTGGATATCACAAGTTTTAATGGGTTTGGGTGTGTCCGAAGATCCTTTAATTGTGCAATTTCGCTCAATTTTGGTTGAATGTCTTGCCTATCGTTTTATTGACGTGATTGAAAAATTAGCCTCTTTAAAGCCTCGTGCTGGACTGGATCTTTTGGAAAGCCTCCTTTTAAACAGTATTGAGTTTACGAATGACCATCTACATATAGATGAGGAGTTTTCTAGCGATCTTAAAGAGTATGAAAAATGGGTACTTCAAGATGAGATACTAGAATTGCGAGACCATTATTTACAAAGCCAATGGAAGGCAATGGCAGAAGATTGTGACGATCAAGCAAGGGATTTGCGTTCAGCAGATGCTAAGGAGATGTTCAAACTTGAAAAATGCGACCCAAACAAAATTCAAGGGCTTCTAGAGTCACTTGGAATCGAATTACCAAAGGGCGATCCTAGTAAAATCGAAACATTTTTTGAGGAAACTAAACTACCACTGATGGCTTTTTTGCAATCATCCAGGAAGGTTATACAAGAAAAACTGCAGGTGTATATCACTAAACATTTTGGTCAATTTGCAGAAAAGTTGTTGGAGGCTGCGGGGTTAGATAAAGATGAAGGGATTGGATTTAGCAAAATTTTAGATCTTCCAAAAATTCGCACACAGACTTTCCCTAAGCTGATTTTAGACGCATATTGCTTTGTTGCTGATCTTGAGAAGAGGCCTTTACAGAATATTCAGGATCAAATTCTAATTCGTTTTATTGAAAAGTATTCTGAGCAGAAGAAAAGTGAAAGCTTCGAAAACGATAGTTTACTTTTTGGAGACATCTTTAAGGCTTTTGATAAAAAAAGATTTATGTCGGATGATGAAATAAAGCAATTTTCCGATATGTTAGCACAAGCTGGCTATACTTGGTTTACTGTTGTTAATTCTTTTATGGAGCAACAGCTGCATGTTACTGAAAGTGTCCAAGAAGACCTTAAGGTGCTAGATCCAAATAACAAATTACCTGATTTCTGTGAATCACTCAGAAATAAGATTCTTGTAGTAGCAAAGAAAAAAATTATCCAAGCACTATCAAATGCAAGTAATCCAGCTTATATTCCGATTTACGATGCACTCCATAATAATGGTGAGATACATAAATTTGCGGAACTTTATCTCGACGCTCTTTTGCTTCGTATTTTCACAAAATTAGCCTGTGAGTGGGAAGAGAATGAAAGGTTGCCTAATGGACTTTTTGCCAATATTCTGAAAAAAACTCTTCATGCCATTCAAGGCTGCGAGGATCAATCGTTAATGACTGACACCCTGTTGGCTTCCATAGGAATAAATGCAGCATCAGATTTGCAGATTATTGCTCTTCCTTTTGGCAACGGCAAAATTGAGAAATTGGCATTTGAAGAGGTTAAAAAGCAACTTCCTTTACTGTTAAATGAACTCTATTCAGGATTTTTGATCCCAGATCAAGAAATTATTCTAAAAATTAAAGGACGTAAGGCTTTAGAGGAAGATGCAGCAATCCTATCGAAAAATATGATTCCAATTGCCTTTCATTGGATGGGAGAAGAGAAAAATCGGATTTCCCTTGCTGGTATGATCAAGGATCTACTAGACGAAAATGAGATTGAAGAAGTTGACCGTGCTTGGCTTGAGGAGCTTTTAGTTGAAACTTCTCTCATGGAATACGACAAGTGGAGCTTAATTCTTGATATATACGAAAGAAGAGACAAATATTTGGATGGTTGTTTTGGCAAAGTTTGGGAAAGAGAAATTTCACGCTTAGAAACCGAAACGATTGAGAAAATTTTTGAAGTATGGCCGCGTTATGATAAAATGAAAAGAAAAGCTCTTTTAAAAGCTATTATCGGACCTGTAAATGGAGATCCACATTTACAAGTAGAGGATGAAATCTTTATCAAATTCTTTCGAGGTGATGGACGTAAAGAGGCTGAAAGACAAAAACTTCTTCATACTGCAGGAAAAGATCAAGTTCAAAACCTTTGGGCTTTTTTTGAAAAAATATTGACTCCGCGCCTCTTCCGTGTTTTTGAGCATGCCGCTCACTATGATCCTCAGGCTACGGGGAATATACTTGAGCGTGTGCTTGTCAATTCGATTTGTGTGATTGTGGATGCATTTCAAGGAAAAAGTTCTCTGCATCCTGATCAATTCAAAGCTGCTGTCATTGAATATGACCGATTGAGCTTGCTTGTTGAAGCGTATGACTGGAGAAATCGGTATCTAAAAGAGGTGAAAGGAATTAAAGCTGCACAATGTGAAGATGCAGCCAAAAATCTGGAACTTGATCAAATTATTGAAATATGCGAGGGGAATTTTGATCGTAAGAAATATTTTGCTCTTTTAAGAGCTATTGGACAAATGCCTGAAGACAGTCAAGTTGATGACGATTTAGTCGAAAAGCTTCTGCTTGATTTCTTCCATAGTTCAAGTTTAGAAACTCGAAAAAATCAAAAATTGTGTCTCTATGAGAGTTTTGGTCCTGCGAGTGAAAGTGTTCTTAAATTAACGGGGTTGACCTCTGATGCTGCATTTTTTCTTCCTGGCGCTTCAGAAGATGAGAAGGGGTATTATACTTTAAAATCTGTCCGAACTCAGGTTGTGCCGCAAATTCTTTTAAACTTCTATCGTGATATGAGCGACTTCAGGGGGCTTCATGAAAGAAATATGCAGGAGTTTGCTTATTTCTTTGGCGACCAAGAAGAAGTCGCAACCCAATTTTTAAGTACGTTTTCTCAAATAGCTGCTGTAAAGGCTAAAATATACCTCACAGAAAATCGTGAAAATATTGCAAAAATGATTTGTGAGCTTTTTCCAACTGCTCCACTTAAACATATAAATCTGATTGCAAATGCTTTACTCGGACTTTCTTCCTCGAATTTAGAAGGATCGGATGCTAACGATTCTGCAGCAGAAGTTATTCACAGGATGATTGAGGAACGTATCTTTGGAAGTTTGATTCATTTCAGTGTTTCTCTTATTCGACAAGAGGGAGATCTGGATTTATCTGAAGAGGAGGATCTGGTTGGTGATGAAAACTCAGGGCTAACCTTTTTTGAGCGGACATTCAGTCCAAAGCGTAACTTAAAGGAGCATTTTTCAGTAAAATCTAAGTCGAAATTTCAAAAACCAAAGCAAGATTTAAAGGCTGAATTTGAAGAAAGGATTTATTCTAATGCCTGGTTTAGTCGTATTTTGCAAAGCCTTGGAGATCTTTTTAGCGCGCATAGAAAAGCTCTTATAACTTCTATGAAGGAGTACTGGAGTGTCGACCTTGATAATCTGTCAGAATGGCAGCAAGATGAAAGGGCAAGAAAATTGCAAGCAATTTTTCTGCCCATAGCTAGTGAATTTATTAAAATGAGTGGCTTAAGCAGTAAAAATTTGAATCTACCTGAATTTTGCCAAGCTGACATCTGGGAAACTTTAACTGAAGAAATGTTGCCTAAACTTATTGCTAAGTTTTATATTGAAGTGACCGTGTTGCAAAATTCTCAAAAAGAAGAAGCCCTAAAACTAAAGGAAATTCTGCCTCATGGACCTGGAGTTGCAGTAGGATTTGCTCACCTGATTGTTGAAATGCTAAAAAGTAACCTCGCTATTGATGGTAATGGAATAGGAGAAGATTTGCATTCTTTACTGACTGATTTCTTGATCGACTCAAAATTGGAATCAGGAAGGTTGGCCGCTAAGGGATTGGGAGTTGAGAAAAAAGTAAACGAACCTATTGAAATTACCAGCGACATTTTAGAAAACAAAGAGCCGATTCAAAATGATCTTTTAAAAAGAAATGAGATCCGAGAGAGCCGTTCTAAGCTAATTTTGAATATAGAAAATAAAAATATACAGAGTAAAAATACCGTAGAGATGGATGACAGTGATCTAATAAAGGCATCAATAAATGAAATTATAAGTGATGCTGTCAGATCTGGAAAATTAAGTTCTCTCTTCTCTGCAATCGAATCTCATGTTGTTCCCCACATCCAAAGGATTTTTAGTGCGATGACACTAAATCTAAACCCTATTAATGATCGACCTGAAGTGTTAAAGAAAATTGCAGAAAATTGTATTCTTGCTGCTGGTGATCATTTTAAAAGACTTCACTCAGTCGCTGTTAAAGAAGGTAAAAGCAGTGCGTATGAACTGGTGGATTCCCCTTCGACGCTATTGAAAGGGGTTAGCTTAGATCGGCCCATTTTGGAATATGTTTTTTTAAAAGAAAAAAAGCTGCATGCTTTACAAGCTTATAGGGATGCTAAGGGGCGGGAAGATCTCTGGTATGTTACAGAGACAATGCAAGCCGAGAGAAAAGAGACGACCAAGAAAGCGGGTGAAACCTTATCGAACTCTAGAAAGGCTCTTCGTCGGTATGTACGAGAAAAATGGACAGATAGAGGTGTTGCTGTTCAACAGTATTTAGCTGCGGAACGCAACTTAAGATCCGCAGAGCTTTTGGTGGCATCTCAAAAAGAGGGCGCGGGTCAATGGTATGATAACTGGTTCGATTCTGAAAATGGGATGCCAACACTTATCGAAGCCCAAATAAAACGTCACAGTGCAGAAATGGAACTAGATCAAGCTATTTTAAATCTAGAGGAAGTAAAGAAAAATGTGTCTGTTGGTCAGATTGACGCTAAAACTTTAAAAAATTTGTGCTCTATGGAAGCATATCGGCAGGCAAGAACTGTTTTGGAGGACGCAGAGAAAGACTGGGAAGCTTCAATAAAAGCCGGTAATAAAGTTGAAGAGGCTAAAGAAAAATTTGACGAAGCATCTAAAGCTTTTGAAAAATATCGTATAAAAGAGTACTTTAAGCCGTTATCAGAAAAGCTTCTAAAACTTGTCGGAAAACAACCCTTTGAAGAACTCGGTTTCCCGGAAGAGTTACCTTTGGCGGCTAGAGAAAAAATGATTGAAAAGATTAAAGATAAATTGCCAGAGGTGTTGAACACAATTTTCCATACATTAGTAAAGCCTGAAACTCAGCAAGGAATTTTACTAAAGTTTTTAAAAGATGCAAATAAGGCTACTGCGGAGGCAAAGGAAACAAATGTCTGTGAGAAGGCCGTTGCTGCTGACGGAAAGCCAGAAAGAGAAAAATCTGAAGCTGATGATGACTTTGAAAACCGTTGCGGATCGATGGCGCTTGATCTTATCGAAATGCTACCTAAGGGCTCTTTAGAGATATTTCATCGTTTACAAACTGTTAAGGATGCGATCAAACTAGACGGTGGAAAATATATTGGCGATAATCTTAGCAGTTCTTTAGAAGAGACTTCATTGGTTGAATTATTTGATTCCTTGCTCAAATTGGCACTTACAAGCAGCATGCCTCAAGGGACATGGGATAAGGATGAGGATGAGGATGAGGATGATTTAAAGTTTACGCCCCTCATGGAAGGTTTGCCTATGAATCCGGTTCAAGTAGCAGAAGCAAAAGCAAATCGTGTGATAGAAGCTAAGAAGATTAAAAAGGATTTGCAGAATGAAATTACGCTATATATGGAGAATGAAATCGCAAGTCCAATCAATGCCTCTCTGAAAGAGGCCGGAAAAGGCTTTATGGCTGGAGTAAAAGGGCTTATAGAGAGTATTTTTGGAGAAAAGACTGAGACTGCCGAATATGTTTTCACAATGTTTGAGAATTTTGCCGAAAAAGTACACGCTTTATGTGATGCCTTAGTTAAATTTATTGCGAGTTTGACATTTTGGCCTGTTGCAAGATGGTTTATTGGAACGATGCCGCAAGACATTACGGAAACCCTATCTTTAGAAGCTCATGAGCATTTAGTTTTTGAGTGGGTCAATATCGTCATGGACACGATTGACGAGGAGCTAGAAAAGTTGGCTGTTAACAATGAACTGGAGTTAGATATTTAGTGCTGTCTGATAAATGAATTCGGGCCTATTCCAAGAGAAAATGTCACATGCTTTAATTTTTATCAATTTGTCCACCTACTTTGGTCAACAAAAAATCTAGCTCCATTGATTACTGATAAGTTGCGGTCACCTTTGCTAGCTTATTTATTCAAAATTGTCATTGTCAAAGGATTATGAGGATTTTAATTGCGAGCTATGGAACATCGGATTATATCCATCTATTAGTGAATACTCCAGCTATCATTACATCAATATATAGAGAAAGAACTCCAGAAAAATGAATGCTTGCTTTACTCTATTGGAAGCGTAGCATATTACATACATTTACTTATTGAATGTTCAAGCAAAGTCGCAGTAGCTACCTTGGTTCAAACTCTGAAAACGAAGACGACTCATTGGATTAAGTCGCAAGATCGCAGGCTTGCGGGTTTTTGTTGGCAAGAAGGATATGGGGTATTTAGTGTAAGACGGCCAGCGCTTGAGACAGTATTGAATTATGTTAATAATCAAAAAGAGCATCATAGGGTCAATACATTCGAGGAAGAATGGAATTGGCTTAAAGGAATGAACGGTTGAAGTTAATATGTGTCGGCCCTCCGGGGCTTTGTTTAGGAAGGTTGTGTACCCAGGCTTTGCTTCGCTACAGCCTGGACTATTATGTGACATCTCTCCGGGAAAAGGGGAATTTATCGAGGTGAGGTTTCGGCCCTTTGTGTATCCAGGCTTTGCTTCGCTACAGCGTGAGCTATAAGCGGCGCTACTTTTAGCACAATAATATAAATGAGTAAAAAAGATGACTAAAACTGAAGATTCCAAAAAATATAAAGTGGTGACTCTTGGATGTCGCACAAACCAGTATGAATCACAGGCGTACGCAGATCAGCTGAAGGAGCTAGGGTACACTGCTGCAGGGGAGGGCGAAAATGCCGAGGTCTGCATTGTTAATACATGCACAGTTACGGAAGCAGCCGACACTCAAAGCCGTTATGAAGTGCGACAGCTTGCTCGCAAACATCCAAATGCCAAATTGGTTGTTACGGGATGTGCCGCTGAGAATAATCCAGATCAAATCAAGACAATGGCAGGTGTCACTCATCTTGTTTCCAATAAGAATAAAGAAAATTTGATTGCAGAGCTCTTTCCATTAGAAACGACTCCTGAGTTTCAGATTAAGAATTTTGACTCTCACACCCGTGCATTTGTTAAAGTGCAGGATGGATGTAATTCGTACTGTACCTATTGCATTATTCCCTATGTTCGGGGACGTTCCCGTTCGCGGACTTTGATAGAAATCATAACTGAAGTTGAAGGTCTTGTAGCTACAGGATACAAAGAAGTTGTCATTACGGGGATTAATGTAGGGGATTTTGATGGAAATGTCCCTGAAGGTAACAAGGCTTACACCTTGGCCGATCTCATTCGTGCTGTTGACTCTGTCAAGGGTCTTGCGAGGCTAAGAGTATCTTCGATCGATCCTGACGAAGTGACGGAGGATCTCGCTAGTGCAATTTTAGACGGAAAAACGACGTGTCATTCGATGCATATCGTTCTTCAATCAGGATCTAATGTGATTCTTAAGCGTATGAATCGTAAATATACCCGTCAGATTTTTATGGACACTGTTGATCGATTGCGTGCGGCTGATCCCGATTTCACATTTACAACCGATATCATTGTAGGGTTTCCTGGAGAAACTGATGCAGACTTTAAAGACACGCTTGATGTTATGGATAAAGTTAAGTTTGCTAAAGTTCACATGTTTCCCTTTAGTGAGCGTGCTCGAACTCGTGCAGCCTTAATGCCTAATAAAGTTCCGGGTGACGTCATTAAAGCGCGCAAGCAAGAGGTTTTACGTTTTGCCGAAAAAATCTCTTATGAGCTGCATGAGCGATTTGTTGGACGCACTATGGATGTGCTGCTTGAAAACAAGCAGGAAGGATTGTGTCTGTCCATGGAAGGACATACAGAAAATTTTCTTAGAGTTTTAGTAGAAGGAGAGGCGCTTGCATCCAATTCCATTGTCAAAGTTAAATTTATTTCTAATACCCCTCAGGGGCTTGTTGGAGTCATAACACCTGTTTCTGCGGAGTAAAAAGGTGCACATTACTATAGCTGAACGATTTCGTCCCTTTACCCATTTGCCCGGTACCTGTGTTCTTTTGCCTTTAGCAAAATTGCGCTTTCAAATTTATCCTGCCTTCATAAGAGTGTGTGATTTATCTGTTGCTGATCCAGTCCTTATTGCAGAAATTTCCTTAAACTTACAAGGCCCTCTGAATGAATTTACTGTCATGCAGGATCTTGAAAAAGGCTGTTTAAAAGTTTGGGGCTTTTCAAAGAAAGGATTTTTTCGTTATCGCATTCACGCAACGACCTCTTTTCCTGGATTTACATTGATTAAAGAAAAAGTTCCGGAGGAAACATCGGTTTCATACTTACCAGAAATTTATTGTAAAGAACAACCCTATCTAGAAATGCATCAACCTGAAAGACTCTCGTTTGGGGTCACTAAAGTTGCTGATTGGGAGCTTGTTCGTCGGCGTATGACTCTTTCAGAAATTTTGCCTTTTTGGTTTAGGTTAGGACAGCTTATTCCCTCCATTGATCCTCATGATGCTGGAACCGCAAGCTTGTTAAAAGTTCTCAAGAGTGATTTAACAGAAAAAAAATTATTAGACTTGTCATTGCATTTAAAAGATCTTTATTGTGTAGGATTTGAAGGCCTTTTAAGTTGCAGCTTAGTTGATCCTTATTGTCAAGGAATTTCTTTGCCTGAGGTTCCTAATGGTAGTTCTTGTAGTCCTTTGTTGCTTTTGACGGGAGGCGCGAAAATCATTAGACAAATGTTCCTTTATATAAGTCAAGAAAGTTCTAGTGCATTAGAGGCAAGCTTTATTGAAATTTTACCTTGTCTTCTTCCGGAGCTTCATGCTGGCCGAATATGTGGAGCTTCTCTTTCAACTTTAGGTTTAATTGATCTTGAATGGTCTAAAAAGAAAATACGAAAAATGATCTTTCACTCTACAAAAAACCAAATTATTTACTTTCAATTCCAAGCTGGAATTAGTTCTTTTCGTTTGCGTGAAGCCTCTTCAACAATATGTATAACAAAGGCTTGTGGTGAATCAATTGTTTGTGTAGAGAACTCCACCTATTTCTTTGATCATTTTCAACATTGAATGTAAAATGTTATGAACTGAATCTGAAAAAAATGCAGAAAAGTGTTTTTCTTCTTGTCATTAATTTACATATAGTTTTAAATGGGTAGTTACAGAGGGAAAGCCAACACAATAGAAGTTTGCTCAATAGTCTGAAAAATGGATTCATAATCGACTATATCGCAAGAAGAAACAAATCCGATCTTCTAAATGGCCCTAAAGAATGACGAACAATTTGAAAAAAACAAAAAACAAACAACCATAAAAGAATAGGTGATATGATGGCATATAACGAAGGCAAACAACACGAAAGCAATACCGCTACGTTGAAAGCTTCAAACAATTCAGCTGATGCTGATAATCTATTTGCTTTAATTCAAAAAGCAGTACAAAAAATCAATGGTGGTAAAGAGAATGACATCTGCCGATATTTGCCTTCTGAAGTAGGTGGTTATATTCACCATTTTACAATGCGTAAAATGAAGACAGAAGAACCAGAGAAGCTAAAACAATTGATTTCGAAGTATATTATTCAAATGGATCGTCCAACTTCTGTTCCGCCTAAGCCTCGTGCAGCTCGTGGATCTCGCAAGCGTCGCGATCAGTTTGCATTTACTAAAGTTGATTTTGAGCGTATGTTAAATATTGCTAAATTAGCTAATGATAAAGAAATGATTCGTAAACTAACTCCTAAGAAAGATCTAAAAACAATTAAGCGTGAATTGATTATCTCGATCCGTCATGGTCATGTTGATCAAGATTTATGGCAGTCTTATAGCGAAATGATCAGTGTCCAAAATAGTGCACTTGCTAGTGCTCCTGCAGCTATCTGATAAGTAATACTGCGCGCAAAAAAACGCATTGCGATCATCGCGCGCAGTATACACGCCTCCCCTCCAATTCTTTTATTATTCATTTCTTTAATTAATTTTACTTGAAAAAAAGTTATGTCTGAAAGAAAAAGAAGGGGAGGTACTCCCTTAGTTATTTTTCTGAAGGTAGCTTTTGCAAATTGCGAAAGCCGAAGTATAACATCGTGAATGCAATAACAATATAGAGCGTTGAATATCGATCGCTCCAGCGAAGAGTGAAAAAACCGCTATCGGAAAAGAAAAATAAAAGGATACCAAAGAGAGAAAAGAAACATCCCCCCATGAGGAGCGCCATTGTTACACCGATAAAGGCGCTACTATCAGTTTTTTGAGAAACCTCTTTATTAGAAAACTCTTCTCCTCGCGGGATGATAGCTGCTCGGCAGTAGGGGCATACATCTTCTTCTAAAGAAATATTACCTTCACAGTTCCAACACATCTTTCTTTTAGTTTTTTCGTCCATTTATATCTCTCTTACTTTCTTTTTAAAATCTTCATGCTCCGTCGGGTAGCTTTTCTGCTATATTTTACCGCAGAGCCGCAGAGAACTATAGGAAGCTCAGAGAACAAAAGAAGTATAGGCCAAAGCTACATGAGATTATGGCTTAAAGCAAATCTGTTTAAATATTTTTGGTCAACTTTCTCGTTATCTTCCATTAAAAAAAATATTAAAACCAAATTTGTTTTAAGCCGGTCGCCTATTTATATTTCCTAATCTCTACTTCAGTTTTTTCTCTGCGCTTCCTCTTCGTTCTCTGCGGCACTCCGGTTAACATTAACACAAAGCTTACCTGGCGTTCAAATGGTACGTTACTTTCCGACTCTTATTCCATCATGCCATAAGTTCGATTTGTACTCTATCTTTACACTTTTTACTCTGAAATGGTATATGATCTTAATCAATAAGAGGAGAGACCTATGACAACCCAGCGTACATTTGATATTGTAGTCCTTGGCGGGGGCCCAGGGGGCTATCCAGCGGCAATTCGAGCAGCCCAGAGCGGAAAAACAGTAGGTCTCATCGAAGCCAAAGATGTTGGTGGAACCTGTCTTAATCGCGGATGCATTCCTTCTAAAACATTGATCGCTAATGCCGAAGTTTTGAAACGCGTGCAAGAAGCGGAAGAATTTGGTGTTGTAACAGGATCAATAAGTTTTGATTTTGGAAAAATGGTCGCAAGAAAAGACCGAATTGTCGGCAGTGTTAGAAAAAATTTAGAAGGTCTTATCGCGACAAATCGCATTGAGCTACTTAGAGGATTTGGAAAATTGACCTCTTCTACAACTATAAAAGTCACCGGAGTAGACAATGTAATCATTCAAGCCGGAAAGATTATTATCGCCACAGGATCAGAACCTCGTTCTATCCCTGCATTTCCTTTTGATCATGAAAGAATTCTTGATTCTACTTCAATGCTTGAAATACAAGCACTCCCCAAAAGTTTAGTGATTATTGGCGGAGGAATTATAGGTTGTGAATTTGCATCTCTTTATGCGGCATTAGGCGTAGAAGTCTCTATTGTAGAAATGATGTCATCGATCCTTCCGATGGAAAGTCAAAGTGTTTCTTCTTATTTAACTAAGGTTTTTAAGAAAAAAGGAATCAAGATTTACACAGATACTTTTGTAGAATCAATTCAAAAAGATGAAAAAAGCGTTACTGTAAAGCTTGCAGGCGGAGAAGATATTTCTGCTGAAATTTCGCTAGTAGCTGTTGGACGTTCTTTAAATACCGCCAATATTGGATTGGAAGCAGCGGGAGTTCTGACTACTAAAGAAGGTCTTGTGGCTGTTAATGAAAAGATGGAAACAAATGTCCCAGGAATTTATGCAGTCGGGGATATCGCTTCAAAATGGTGGTTGGCTCATGTGGCGTCCCATCAGGGTCTTGTGGCTGCAAAAAATGCGTGTGGAATTCCTGCACATATGAATTATAATGCGGTTCCTTCTGTTATTTTTACGGATCCTGAAATTGGTTCTGTGGGCTTATCTTTAGAGGCTGCCATTGCAGCTGGGCATGATGCAACGGTCTCGGCGTTCCCTTTTCAAGCTCTTGGAAAATCACAGGCGGCTTTTCAAACTGAAGGGTTTGCTCAGGTAGTAACGGATAAACGTACAGGTCAAATTCTTGGTGCACAAGTTGTCGGCCATGAAGCGTCAAGTTTAGTCGCAGAGATGGTTGTGGCGATTTCTGCTGAGTTGACAATCGAATCCATTACAGAAGCAATTCATGCTCATCCAACAGTTGCAGAAGTTTGGTTGGAAGCTGCTTTGATGGCAAGTGAGTTTCCTTTGCATCTACCCCCCAAAAGAAAAGAGACAAAGCCATGACGGAAAAAAATAAACGTCTTAATATGCTCCCTCAAATCCCGGAAAGTGCAAGCGGTTGTGGGAGTGAAGAAGCTGTTGTCGGTCCTGGACGGTTTCCTCCATGGCTACATCGTAAACTTCCAAGTGGGTCTGAGCTATGGAAGACAGGCAAAGTCTTGGCTAAAAATAGGCTTCATACTGTCTGCGAAGAAGCAAAATGTCCAAATCTTATGCATTGCTGGTCTAAAAAAACTGCCACGTTTCTCATTATGGGAAAAGAATGCACCAGAAGCTGTGGATTTTGCGATATCGACTTTTCTAAAAATCCCCAGCCACTGCAGCTAGATGAGCCGGACCGCGTTGCAGATGCCGTCAAAAGTTTGGGGCTAAAGCATGTTGTCATAACAATGGTCGCTCGTGATGATCTTCCGGATGGAGGTGCTGGGCAAGTGGCAAAGACTGTTGAGGTTTTAAGGCGAGAGGTCCCTTCTGCGACAATTGAGCTTTTGACATCTGACTTTAAAGGCGATTTTGAATCTTTAAAAGTTGTTTTGGAATCTCGTCCTGAAGTTTTCAACCATAACATTGAAACTGTGAGAGCTTTAACTCCGCGTGTGCGGCATACAGCGACTTACGAACGAACGCTAGGTGTCCTCAAGAATGCTGCTGACTTTGCGCGTAATTGCCATCCTTCCATGCTTGTGAAGTCTGGCATTATGGCAGGATTAGGAGAAACTGAAGAGCAAGTCCAGGAAACTTTAAGGGATTTGAAGGCTGCAGGTTGTTCAATTATAACTATCGGGCAATATTTACAGCCAAAACGTCAAAAACTCCTTGTCAAAGCATTTATTACTCCGGAACAGTTTAAAAGATATGAGGAGTATGGATATACTATAGGACTTAAACATATGTATTGTGGCCCCTTTGTACGTTCCAGCTACAATGCAGACGAGGTTATTGAACGAGTTAAACAGAATTAGTTAAGAGAGTTTTTATGGATACTTTTGAAGAGAATTTTGAAGAAACTGAACCTTCTTCCTATATCGCAAATGCGGAAGAGCATTTGATCTTAATGCATCGCGATGCCCATTTTGGAGGCAGTTTTGAGACAATGATTCAGTATTATGAGGAAGAAGGCAAGGGAGTTGTCTCCGAATTTGATTTGAACCTTATCCGCCAATTGTGCGAAATTGAAAAGCGGACAGGAAATAATCTTGCTATTCAAATTCTTTCAGGAGCCGATGCAGAGAAAGTCAGTGAGGTAAGAAAAGCTTATAAATCATTAAAATCCCTCTATGAAGAGGAAAATCCTAAGAATATAGGTCCTCGTTTAATTGCAGATCTTATTCTTTCCGAAGAAGAGCTTCCAGAGCAAGAAATTGCCGCTATAGTCAAACAAAAAGCTTTGCTAGTTCCTTTATTAATTGATTTAGTGCGTTCAGAAAAATTTTATGATCCTCTTTTTCCAGGCTATGGGCAAGCGCCTTCACTTGCAGCACATTGCCTAGGACTCATTGGAGATAAGCGAGCGATGTTCTCTCTTTTTGAAGCAATTGGCGAAACAAATTTCTTTTCAGAAGACACTCTTCTTGATTCTTTGAAACATATCGGAGAGCCGGCCAAAAACTTTTTGTTGAAAGTCGTTCAGTCTGATCCGATTAATTATGATAATGAAAGGGCTGCCATCGCGCTAGTGCGCTTTAAAGAAGATCCCGAAGTTTCAAGTACCTGCTTGAAAATGCTGCTAAAACCTCATGTATGGAAAGACAGCGTACTTACCCTTCACTTAATTTTGGTCTGCGAGGGGCTTCAAGATTTAAGGGAACAGCAGCAATTTTCGGCTTTGGCTGACAATCCGGCATTCCCAAAAAGTCTTGTACAAGACATTAAAGTGATCGCTAAAAAATTTGGCTAGAGCGGACTTTAGCGCGAACAAAATAAATTACTAAATCACTAAACCATTAAAGCACAAACTACAAACTGCAAACTACAAAACCACTGAGGCACAGGGAGCACTGAGAGGGTTTGAGAGATTGAGGATTTCGAATTTGCTATTGGTGTCTGGCCTGATATTCTGATATTTGCCTCTATAAATACTTTTAAACGCATTCGCTGCAAATGTCAGAATGTCAGGCCTGACACCAAGGCCTGTTGTGAAATAGCTAGTGTCAACGAACCGTAACTGGGCATTCCGATAGGTGTTTGCCCTTATGAAAAGCGTGGCTTCACTTTAAGCTAGTTGTTTGGAGTGCCCAGTTATGGGTCTCTGACACTAGCTAGTAGGCCTTGGTGTCAGGCCTGACATTCTGACATTTTCCGCGAACGCCTCTAAAAGCTAAGGTAGAGGCAAATATCAGAATATCAGGCCAGACACCAATGGCTTTTTTAAGTTCACTTCAACTTTAATTCATGAACAAATTTTGACAATGTATTTCTACAGGATTTACAGCTCAAATCAACATCCTAGGCATGACACCAAGGTCAATAGCTGAAGTGGGATTAAAATTTTCCGTTCTTGTCGAAAATCCTGCCCCAAAAAAATCCCGCAAGATATTAAGGTGATCTTTGGAAATTAGTTCTTGAGATTAATTTATAGTAAGAGTATTATTATGTTTGTCTTTTAATTAAAGGGGCCAAATGACGTTATGTTTAACAGGTGAAAATACTGGATATTATCATTATGATAATTCTAATTGTAGAAATAGCATTGATCTACCGGAAAGTATATGCTTATTTGTAAAAGGTTCAAATGGCAATCATGATTATAAAGCCTATATTTTTGAGTCCAATGAAAATTATCAAGGAAGATTTCCTGTATGGGGGACTTATTTCGGAATCTTGCGAGTTATTAAAGCTGTCAGTTCAATATTTGAGTATCTTTCAAGCGAAAAAATAAATGAGGAAAAGGATTATTGGAATGAAGTTAAGAATCTTTTTCGAGGCCTTATTGAGCTTGTTCCTGTAATGGGTGGATTAGCGCTTTTATTTTACGACATCACCAAAATCGCTATCCAGTTTAAAGGGTTAGAAAATCAAATTGGTAATCATGAAGATATAGCTGGAATAGCCTTTGAGGGTGAAATTCTTTGCACGGTTAAGCTAACCCAATTCAATAAACTTACAAAAACAGATGGCAATGTTGAATTAAGACAGCAAAGAACTCCTGAAGTGTTTTTAGAAGTAGCATGAGCAAAGATTAGTTCTTAATGAAGATGCTTGGAATCAATTAATTGCGATTATGGAGGCGCCTCCTCTTCGAGAAAATAAAAAACTTTCCAGGGCAGCATTGCGACATAAGAAAGCGGTTAAATAGATGCGCCTCGAATTTAATACGCTCTCCCATTCTTCTAATGTCTCAGGTTTTGACTGTGGTATTGATGAACTGAATGATTTTTTACTCCGATTGTCCCTAATATATCAAGAGCGGCGATTTGGGTTTACTATTCTATGCCACCAATATGAAGATCTTGTTCAACGCGTCATTGGATATTACACAATTGCACCTGCTCAGGCTTTTCGCAGTGAATTACCGGACAAAATCTTTACAGGGCGGCCAAGGCCAAATCCCATTCCTGCTTTCCGTTTATGCCGATTAGCGATAGATAAAGCTTTTCAACGGAAAGGTATTGGTGAAATTGTCTTGTTTAATGCATTAAAGAAGTGTTATGAGGCTTCGGGAATTTTTGGTGGGGCTCTCATCATTGTAGATGCGAAAAATGAAAATGCAAGGGATTTTTACGTTCAATATGGTTTTCAACCTCTCCCTATAAACCCTTTATGCCTTGTAATGAGTTTAAAAACTCTTGCAAAGTACCTATAGGTCTTAAAGAACCAAAAGGAATTTCTTGAATATCAAACTAAAGTTTTTAAATAATTTGCAAAAAATCACTTCCTGGCCGAAGCCATGATTTTAACGCATCTAACTTTATGGTGACCATCCACCCATGGAAAGAATCTCTTATCACAGCTTCATTTCTTTCAGTTGAAATTTTATCAAGGATAACTGCATGGCCTGCAATGACTGGATGATATATTTCTAACATGCCCGGCCCATTTTCTGCTAAGCAATTAGATAGAAAATCAATAAAATTCTTTAAAGGGACTAAAGATAATCGCGACACTAACTGGGCATCATTTATCCATTTTGTAACTTGCTCAGTATTTGCTAAACAAGAACTCTTTAATGCGTCATAATTTGGTATTTTTCCTCTATCTAATAACAACATGGCTACACATGTGGGAACGCAAGACTTTACAGCTTGTTGCAAAATGACATGCTTGCAATTTTTTGTAATAGCTATGGCATGTTCTTTTTTTTCTTGAGAGGATAGTAAACTATCTTGTAAAATGACAAATTTAGAATTTTGGCTATAAATATTTTTATTCTGTTCTATTTTTACTTTAATAAAAGGTGAATTAGTTAGAAAGCTCATTGGGTGAACCTGAATGATTTCTTCAGATGTTATAAATATTGCCTTTTTAGCTCGGGCAATTGTTTGCAAAGACTCCATACATCCGAAGCCGCAAACACGACGTTCTGGTAAAATAAAAATTTTTGTTGCTGAAGTTATTGAATAATGTTGTTCTCCCAAAAATTCCATTTGTTCTTTTTTTGGTAGAGAAGGTAAAGTAGTCTGTCTTGATATGTAAGAGGAGGTTGATTTACAGATTTTTTCAAATCTTTCCTTTTCATGCGCGATCACTAAGTTTAAAGGAGAGACAATGTTATTTTTCGAAATGTCTTTTAAATGATGATTTTGAAAATCTAAAGGAGAATTGTAGGTATCATTTCTTTTGGGGCTAAAGTTTTTTACTTTTTCGGATGTTCCAAAGCTTTGCTGAATCCAAGCAATAATCCGACCCGCCCATTTATTTGTTATGTAAATAGATGCTCCAACCGCTAGAGTGACTGCGGTGACTTCAATGGCTAAGAACGAAATATTCATGGAGAAGCTATTCGTTTCTTCAAAAGGTATAGACATTTAAGTTCTCTCAATTGGGGAAAGGCTATTAATGTTAGACCCAAGTTATATCATCTTTGTGTTGTTGTACTCAAACTGAATCTACCTAGCGATTTGTCCAGCAGCAAAGAGCTAAAAAGGCATCTGTGAAGTGTGCCGAAAGTCTCAGTCATTAAAGATTGCAAAAAATATTTCAACTGTGGAGGATGTGAATGGAAGAGTCCAACAAACAATTTACCCGATCGGGCTGAACCAATGCTTTTGAGTTAAACCTCAAAAAAGTGTTTCCATGTTTAGAATGTAAGATCGTTTTTGATCGCTCCACTCGGAGGCTTTGGCCAAGCCATTGGTGTTAAATGTTGTTGGACTCTTTCAAAGATTATGGGGGTGATATGAAAGGGCTACGTTATTTTTGTTTCTTTTTACTTTTTTTTTATAGTTCAATGACTTTTGCTGAAGACCTTTTAAAAGTCGACGATATTCACAAAATTATGAAGCAAATTTTCGATCAACACGTCTCCCAAAAAGAGATGACGCGTGACGATATTAAGAACAGTTTTCGCGTCTACGTCGACAAATTCGACCCTAAACGCATGTATTTGTTAGAAAGTGAAGTGTATCCCTATCTTAATTTTTCTGATGCCCAGGCGGATGTCGTTCTCCTGGACTATAAGCGAGGGAGATATAATACTTTTGAAGAATTAAACCGAAGCATTCAAAGAGCAATTGTGCGATCCCGCTTAATACGGAAAAAAATAGAGACTGATCTTACAACTTTGTTTAATACCGCTCCAAAAGTAGCTGAAAAAGCGAATAATGGTGATATAAAACTTCAATTTCCCAAAGATCTAGAGGCCCTTCAGCAGCGCATTGAAAATGAACTTATTAAATTTATTAATTTAGAAAAAGGTCGCTTCGGTAACAAAATTGTCATGGACAGTCAGGCTAGAACTATTGAAATGTTTGAAAAAAAAATACAAGATGATGAAAACGATTACCTGTACCAAAATGAAAAGGGGACTATCTTACCAAAAGAACAGCAAGAAAATCTGTTTGTTATGCATCTTCTTAAGGCTTTAGCATCAACTTTAGACGCACACACGGCATTCTATAGTGAGTCAGAAGCGTCGGATCTTAAAATGCGTCTAAAAAAGGAATTTGAAGGAGTCGGAATTACTTTAAAGCGGCAAAATGACGGTACAATTCGTGTAGACAGTTTACTCAGTGGGGGGCCTGCAGCAAAAAGCGGTTTAATCAAAGATGGCGACACACTTCTTCAGATTAATGGCCAAAAAATTACTGGAGATAGCTTTGAGAAGGTGATGGGGCTGATGCAAAATAGAAAGGAAACTGATTTGGTTTTAACCGTGCAGCGGCCAGGTAGTAAAGAGTTGATTGGGGTCCCACTTAGAAAGGAAGAGATTACGGTTCAGGGCGATCGAGTAGATGTCGCTTCCAGAAAAATAAATGATGGAATTATCGGTATTATTACCCTCCACTCTTTTTATCAAGGAGCCAACGGAGTCACGAGTGAGGAGGATGTGCGTAAAGCAATAACTCAGCTAAATCAAGCAGGAAATTTGAAAGGATTAATTCTTGACCTTCGTGAAAACAGTGGGGGATTTTTGGGGCAAGCAGTTAAAGTCGCGGGACTTTTTATCACAAATGGAGTTATAGTCATCTCCAAATATTTCAATGGAGAAGAGCATTATTACCGAGACCTTGATGGGAAGACAGATTATAAAGGTCCTCTAGTAATTTTAACTTCTCGAGCAACGGCATCCGCGGCTGAAATTGTCGCGCAAGCCCTCCAGGACTATGGAGTAGCTCTAATTGTGGGGGATGAGACCACTTATGGAAAGGGGACAATCCAAAATCAAACCGTTACTGGAGAGGGAAACAAAGGGGTTTCGCTTTTTAAAGTGACAGTAGGAAAATATTACACGGTTTCAGGAAAAACTCCTCAAATTGACGGAGTCAAAGCTGATATTGTCGTTCCAGGTATTTTTAATTTCCAGCACCTAGGCGAACAATATTTGGATTATACGGTTAAAAACGACAAGATTCAAAATGAGTATGTTGATGATCTTTCAGATGTGACTCCGAATTTAAGGACGTGGTTTTTAAGGAATTACATGCCAACGTTACAGCGGAGGGATTATTCATATCAAAAAATGATCCCTGCATTAAAGGTGAATAGTGCTAACCGATTAGCCACCAATAAAAGTTTTCAGTCCTTTCTTCAGCAAGCACAGCTTGGGCGTCCAATTACGATTTTTAGTCGAGATAAATCCGGGACACCGCAGCCTATGGATTTTCAGCTTGATGAGGCTGTTAGTATTGTGCAAGATATAATTGGGATGGCACAGCAACAAAAAAGCAACTTGATCGTAAATAAATCAGAGAAAGAGATTGCACTAAAATCAGCTTTCTCATACGATTAGCCTTTCTACTCTGTGGCCAGGTAGCTCAGTCGGTAGAGCAGAGGACTGAAAATCCTTGTGTCGCTGGTTCGATTCCAGTCCTGGCCACTTTGGCGGAGATAGATTTATCTGTCTCCGCCTTTTTTCTCAACTTTTATATATCCTATCTTTTATAGCAGAAATTTTAATTGATTTTGGTGTGAGGAAGACTTGTCTCCGCTTTGCCCGCCTTCGACTTGTCGCATACGCGTTAAGTTAAGGATGAGGATGCCGTCCTTACGAGGCTGACAGGAAATTGCACGAATCGCTTTTTTGCAAATTCTCAAAATCTTTTAGTTTTTTCATAAACCCATTACTCTTAGGAGTATATGGATTTACGAAAAACAAAAATCTTTTAAAAATTTGCTGAAAAATCGATAGCGAGCAATTTCCTGTCTCCTCTACAGGACTCAAAAAGGCAATCGTTTAACCCAAGCGCTCGCGATTGCGACCTAGGCTATGTTATGCCGGTCTTGCAGGCCTATGGACAATGATTTCCATTGAATCTAGCACTTGCTCTAAGGCCTGTATAGGCCGGTATAACATAGCCCAGGTCGCAGTCGCGAGCGCCAGCGAGACACGGGTGCGCCCAGCATGGGCATATCCTAGATGATGAGAGATCATTCATAACCCTTATAGGAGGGAATATGTAGACGAAAGCAAGGGTGTCCGAAGAAATCAATTCGTAACTCCACAATAGTGGACAT